>JAKSAW010000670.1 GCA_022361455.1 Pseudomonadales bacterium
CGCCAAGACCGAGACCACCGCCTCCCGCAGCGATCGGCGCCAGCGCGTGCTCGCCCAGAAGACCGGGACGGACGGCGAGCCCAGCCCTCTGCGCAAGAAGTTCCTCGACGGCACGCGCTACGAGGTGCAGATCAAGCCGCCGCCGCGACCGGAGCCGCAGGCCGTCGAAGGAAGCGGCGAGCGTGCTCGCGCGGCCTCCGCAGCGCTCGGCACCGGCGCCGGAACGCAACAGGCCGGCACCGGACCCGGCTCGACCACGCCGCTGCCGGCGCCGACTCTATCGACCTCCCGCGTGGATCCTGGCGCCGGTCCGAGCTTCGCCGCGCCGGCCAACCCGGTCCCCGTGCCCGCGATGCCGAGCGGAACGGCCGCGCTCACCGCTCCTCAGGCCGCGCTCCCGACGCCGGCAACCGGCGAGCTATCGCTACAGGTCGGCGCTTTTCGTGAGATCGCCAGCGCGATCGAGCTCAAGACCAAGCTGCTCAGGTCCTTCGACGACGTCTACGTCAGCAGGATCGAGTCGGGCGGCGAGCCTCTGTATCGGGTACGCGTGGGTCGCTTCGCCGATCGCGACGCATCGATGTCGACGAAGGTGAGGCTGCAGGCGGCCGGTCACCCCTCGTTCACGGTTCGCGGCCCCTGACAGCAACGGCGCTCTAGGAACGCCGGCCTTTCTTCACCATTCGGGCGAGCCCGCGTTTGAAATCGCTGCGCACGACTCCGTGCTCGGTAATGATGCCGCTGACCAGGCCCGCGGGCGTCACGTCGAAAGCGGGATTGAACACGTCGATTCCCTTGGCGGCGACGCGGCGACCGCCCAAGTGGGTCACCTCCTCCGGCGAGCGCTCTTCGATCGGGATCGCGCTGCCGTCAGGACAGTCGAGATCGATCGAGGAAGTCGGAGCCGCCACGTAGAAGGGAATGCCGTGTCGATCGGCCAGCACGGCGATCTGGTAGGTCCCGATCTTGTTGGCCACGTCACCGTTGGCCGCCGTGCGATCGGTTCCGACGACGACCGAGGAGACCTGTCCCTGCTGGAACAGGTGACCGACCATGGAGTCGGTCAGCAGCGTGACCGGAATGCGCAGCTTCGTGAACTCCCAGGACGTCAGGCGCGCACCCTGAAGATAAGGGCGCGTCTCGGTTGCGAACACATCGAAGCGTCTGCCGTCGTCCCACGCCCGGCGGATGACACCGACGGCCGTGCCGTAGCCGGCCGTGGCCAGCGCTCCGGCGTTGCAATGGGTGATCACCCCGCCGCCGCGGGCGCCGACGAGCCGCGCGCCGTGGCGGCCGATGGCGCGGTTGATCTCGACGTCGTCGCGCAAGATCCGGCGAGCTTGTCGTTCCAGCCGACGCGCTAGCTGAGCGGGCTCCGCGTTCGCCGGCATCGCCGCGAGCACGTCGCGCTGCCGATCGATGGCCCAACGCAGATTGACAGCCGTAGGCCGTGCCGCGGCAAGAACAGTCGCGGCGCGCCCGAAGTCCGCCTCCAGCTTTCCGACACGGAACTTCTTGGCTTCCAAGGCCAAGCCGTAGGCTGCCGTGACGCCGATAGCCGGCGCACCGCGCACG
>JAKSAW010000671.1 GCA_022361455.1 Pseudomonadales bacterium
AACGCGGTGACCGCGGTCAGGATGATCCCCGGAATGCCACCCATGAACGCCACAGCGCCGCGCAAGAGGCCCATTGCACCAGCGGTAAGGCGCGTGGACAGCAGGAGGCGCTTCTGGGCGGCGTCTGCCGCAGTGACGGCCGCGACGTGCTGGCTGGTCGCCTGGGTGGCGCGGCGCACCGCGCGCTCATGACGGGTCATTGCAGCGGTTACCGCTGCCTCGCTCGCACCCTTGGCGCGGAGAGCGTTCACAGACGCCTCAGTCGTGGCAACCCGCGCCCGAGCGGCGGCGCTGGCCTTCGCTGTCTTCGCCGCGTTTGCCTCGAGGGCTGCCGCGTTCGCATAGAGCTCTTTCCGGTGATCGGCGTAGGCCTCAGCCACGTTGCTGATCCGGCGGCCGGCAAAGCTGGTCAGCATGACGGCACCAGCGACCTTCACCGCCTCGCCGAAGCGCAGGGCGGCCTCTCCGTTCTCGCCAAGTATCTCCCCGACGTTCTTCAGCGTGGTGACCGTCGCACGGGACAGGCCAAGCCCCTCGTCGAAGCCCTCAGACGCCACGATTGCGCCAGAGCGAAAAACCTGGGCGGCGTCCTGAATTGTCACCCGGATGTTCCCGAAACGCTCATCCGCTTCCTTCTCGAGGTTGCGGATGGCGGTGATCATTACATCGGTCGTGAGTTTGCCTTCACGGGCGAAGTCCTTCAGATCCTCGATCCCGCCGCCGGCGACCTCGGCGATTTCCTTGACCAGCTCGAAGGGTGCGTTTTCCCGAACGGCGCGCAATTCCTCGCCCTGCAGGTATCCAGCTTGAAGAGCCTGCGAGAACTGGATGAACGTCGACGCCCGTTCCTGCGTGGTCTTGCCGCCAAGCGCGAGAAGCTTGTTCAGCGTCTCAACGTCTCTAATGGTTTGCTGAACGTCCTGACGGTCGCGCAGCGCCTTTTGGAAGCGCTGCACGCCTTGAGCAACCGTGTCGAAGCCCGCAAGCGCGCGAACGGATGAACGAAATACCTCTTCGAAGGTCTCTTGAGATGTATCCCCGGCCTCGCGCATCGCGTTGCGGATAAGCGCCGCCTTGTCGAGAAACTGGGTGGCCAGATTGGCCCCGAACCCCGTGGCGATGATGCCGGTGATGTTGCGAAGGCGAGACGCAGAATTGGCCAGGCCGTTGATGCCGCGCTCGACACGGTTGATACCGGTCACCGCGTTACGCTCAAACTGCCCGATCGACCGGTCAATGCGGTCCATTTTCTGCAGGAACGGGCCGGTTACGGCGTCGAACTCTGCAACAATCCTGCGGCTCATGTGCTTTCGCGCTCCTTCTGGATTTCTTCGGCTCTGGCGATGGCGGCCCAGAACTCAGCCGGGGTCGCCTTCCAGAAAGATTCAGGCGACCACTTCAGGTCGCAGACGGCTCTTCCAAAAAGGAGCTCAAGTCTTGACTGAGGTC
>JAKSAW010000302.1 GCA_022361455.1 Pseudomonadales bacterium
AAAAAAAGGAAAGCCAGTGATGTGATCCCAGTGGGTGTGGCCGATGAAGAGGTGGACATTTTTCACGCCCCGATCATGCAGATTCATACCGAGCTCACGGATTCCGGTTCCCGCATCGATAATAATCAGATCGTCGTGGTAGCGCACCTCCAAACAGCAGGTGTTGCCCCCGATCCGTTGGTATTTTGATCCAGCGACGGGAATGGAACCGCGCGTGCCCCAAAACTGGACATAGGCCGTCGCAATGGTCGGCACAGGGGAATAGCGCCCTGTCTTGTAATCGTTATTACCGTTTGTATGATCGACAGGATCGGGCTCGAGTCCTTCGGCAAAAAACCTCTCAACAAGCTCAAAAAAGTGATCGCTCTCAAAGGGTTTTTCCAGAAAATAGTTCGCGTGATTTGAGACCGTGGCGCGGTAATTTTGAATCATTGTATAAAACGTGGTGATGATCACTCCGATCGATGCGGATCCCTCGCGGATATGGTGCAAAAGTTCAATACCATGCATGCCAGGCAGCATCAGCTCAATCAGACAGAGATCAGGCTGAAAACTTTCCAGCTCTTTCAAGGCATCGGGGCCATTTTTGACCACCTTGATCTCATAGTCCTTGGCTTTGGGGTAGGCCAAGATGGCCTCCGTGCCCGAGCGCAACCCATCCGCGATCAATATCTTCTTCATAATTTTTAGATATAAACATTTTTGTGATATAACTCCACCTCATGGAAAGTGTTTTAGAAGACGAGATGACGAGCAAAATTATTGGTGCTGCGATCGAAGTGCATCGAGCGCTAGGTCCCGGCTTGCTTGAATCTGCATATGAGCTTTGTCTCTACCACGAACTCAATCTCCAAAAATTCAAGGTCGAGAAGCAAAAACTCATGCCGATTGTCTACAAAGACGTATTCCTAGAGTCGGGCTACCGCGCAGATCTAATTGTAGAGGAGCGCGTGATCGTCGAGATCAAGTCCGTTCAATCACTAAATAGAGTGCATGAAGCCCAGCTCTACTCGTATCTCAAATTATCAGGGTGCTCAACAGGATTATTGATCAATTTCAATACGTACCTTTTAAGAGATGGCATTCGTCGTCTAAAGCTATAAAAATATTCTCTTTCTCTGAATTCTCTCCCTCCCTCTCTATTTCCTCCCTATAAAA
>JAKSAW010000674.1 GCA_022361455.1 Pseudomonadales bacterium
AGAGCTCGAAGGCATAAACTTGCAAGTTATCCATTTATTAACTCTGTTCGCGTAATCAATCAGGGGGGGGTATGGTAGTGCGCTCGAATTGGTGGATTGCATTGGAGCTTCGGCATTCATTTCCGAAGAAATTGAGAATAAGCTCTGTAGTATATCAACAAGGCTTGGGCTTGATAAAAAAGTAGTATTGGGTGAAACAGATACTAGTGGGAATATGGAAGGATTATACATAAAGGTAGAAAATGATGATGAAGTCCTGGGAAGATACAAATGTATTCGCGGCAGATTTCTGGACATCATTAAGGGGGCATCCGGCCATTGGAAAAACAGATTCCCCATTGAAAACCAATTGTCTGCAAAGAGGAACTGACGCGATGTAAAAATGTGCCACGATTTTTGGGGGCTCTATGTATATAGCGAATATAGGCTCTAATAAACGTTTGAATCGATTTAGTCTTCGCGGCAAATCGAAAGTTCTAAGATAGTGGCAACTGTAATGTTTATTTCATAACATTGAGAAGCTTCAGCGCTATAGAAGAAGCTTTAAAAAAGCGGCCTTGCGACCAAGGAGGTGATGCTGATAGCGCATATTAAGTGGATTTGATACGATAGGTAACGGATGAACAAAGAAAATAGAACGGGATTTGTAGATGGAATATTGAATGTTTAGCCTATATGTATTTCTACAGTCACGTTAGGTAGAGAGAGTTATGGAAATCGAATTAAATGAAAAGGAATACGATAAAAGGCAATTCAAGCTTGTCGAATATATCGTGATGTCAATATATGAAAGCCTTACCAATGAAATAAAGGACGAAGATGCGCGGGCCGAAAAAGCAGAGGAAATAGCATTTAGTATTTGTGCGATGATTGATAGTAGCGCTGTAATGGATGACGAGGGGATTCCGCTATTACCCCATTTGTGTTTCCGAAAAGACGACGAAGGTCAGCTTTTATATGCAGATGAAGGTGGTAGTTGGATGCATGAATATGTGATGGGATCTACAGATGAATTAATAGGCTCTGAATAAGGCAAAGATGATGAAACCCCATATGTATAACAGGCAGCATACTGATCTTGCCTTTTGAAAGTTATTTTAAAGTTAATAATGTGCGTAAAATTACCTAAATAGAAATTGAACGGAAGATTCGGTCCGTTCAAAACGGCAATTAAGTGTCAGGGAATTGAGATGAATTTAGGCCCTAATGGAATCGACTTCGTAAAGTGCATATCTGAGTTGATCGCATATTTTGAGAGTAATTGCGAAGAGAACGAAACTCTAAGCAAGCTACTTTGGCATTCTGATAAGTTCGATTCTTGGGTTAAATGCCATGATCTTTTTGGCGTTATCCGGTCAAAGTCTAATGAAGCTCACAAGGCCAATAACGAGTTATTAGTTGCTCAATATCGCTTTGAAGAGATGTGTGCAAAAACCTTTTACAACGTATCTCGGTCATCGGCTCCATTCGATCCAGATTCACCATTTTGGGTTTTTCCATATGCTATAAATTTGGCAAACAAAATGGGCATCAAAGACCTGGGAGAAATCAGTGCAATATTCAGTACTTAACCAGTTGCACCAGCATCGCCCACAAATTAACGTGGGCTGGACTCGTTTTACTCGCCGCTGCCAAGGCGTTAAGTGCCTAAGGGAGTTCTATGCAAGATTGCAAGGGAAATGAAGTCAAAATTGGTAGTTATGTGATGCTACTGGAAGCTAAGGATTTTTGGTTCGAGCACGAGCCTAAAGAGTCCTATGAAATATTGCAAAAAGCTTGCAAAAAACCAATTGAGGTTTTTGATATCTACGACGGAAAGATTACAGTTGAGTTACCTGCTACAAAAAATCACGAAGGCGAGATGGTAGGGAATAGCATATCAACAACTCCAGATAAGGTTGAGGTTGTAGAATCTCTTTGATAATGGAATGAGTAATCGAGAATTAGAGAATCTTGTAGAAAACGAGATTCCTAAGCACAAATCTAAAACAGATAAGTTTGCTTTGCATAAAGACCCAAAGCGTTGTCCTGTTTGTGCAGCTAAGCTCGAAAAAATTGGCAAAGGTACACGTCGAAAAAATCAGTGTATGTCTTGTAAAGCAGTTTTGGCTAAAGAAATAAGATGTCAACATTGTGGCACTAATCGTGTTTGGCGTGGACCAAAAGGCATGCGCTGTCATGGATGTGGTCATGCTCAGTCCTAGTCAGCACTTAAATAGAAATTGAACGGACGATTCAGTCCGTTCAAAACAGCAGTTATACCCTAAGGAGTAATAGTGCCATTAACCGTAAATGATTTGGTTCCTTTTGCGGCTGTGGGAGCGGCAGCTGTCACTGCTCTTTCTACAGTTGCAGGTGTGCGGCTAGCAAATAAGGCAGCAGAGGCACAGCTAAAGCTAAGGCTAGATCATCAGGATAAAAAAGATCAGAAAGAAGCTTTGAGACAACGGTTGGAAGAGCTTTATCAGCTCGTCGACTCGTGGGCTGGCGTTGTGGTTAGTCATCACATAGCTTATAGAAGTGTGATGTATGGTGAGATTACATACAATCAGGCGCTTGATATAACGAATGAGAGGGATCACAAAATGGATTCAGCAAGATTGTTCACACTTGCCGATCTTTACTTTCCTGATAGTCATTCGTTACTGGAAGTAATAAAGTCTTCGAGAGACTTACTGAGTGATATTCAAGAGGAGTATAAGGGAATCTATAAAGAAAT
>JAKSAW010000675.1 GCA_022361455.1 Pseudomonadales bacterium
ATTTCAACACCCTTTACCGCATTAATACCCATTAGTGCATGGGCAATATCTGCATCTAAACGATCAAACACAGGTTCACCTAAACCAGGGACCATTCCAGAAGCTGTAACCGTTACCTTAGCGCCAATTGAGCTACCCGCTTTACGCACTTCGTCAATCAGCGCTTCCATTTTTGGCACTGCTGCCGCATCCGGGCAGAAGAATGGATTATTATTTACTTCATTCCAATCAAAGTTTTCTGCAACGACATCACCTATTTGCGACACGTAACCACGCACTTCGATACCGTAACGAATTCTCAGATACTTCTTAGCAATGGCACCTGCAGCAACGCGCATAGCGGTTTCGCGTGCCGAAGATCGACCACCACCACGATAGTCACGAACACCGTATTTTTGCTGATAAGTGTAATCCGCATGGGCTGGGCGAAACTTTTGCGAAATTTCTGAATAATCTTTCGATTTCTGATTGGTATTACGAATGATCATACCAATGGATGTACCCGTGGTTTTACCCTCAAATACACCCGATAAGATTTCGACTTCGTCAGGTTCTTTACGTTGCGTTGCGTACTTTGATGTTCCCGGTTTACGGCGATCCAAATCCACTTGCAGATCCGCTTCGCACAACTCCAATCCTGGAGGACAACCATCAACAATACAACCCAACGCTAAACCATGACTTTCGCCAAAGGTAGTTACCTGAAACAGCTTTCCGAAGGTATTACCGGACATAAAAACTCATTTCCTAAACAGACTGAAACCAGATTGGGGCTGGATTATAACACCCAATCCGCCTGATGAAGATCGATTTGCTCTTTGGTTAGCAAGAACACCCCATGGCCACCGTGATCGAACTCCAACCAAGTGAAAGGTACGTTGGGATAAGCCTCCTCTAAGGCAACCCAGGAATTGCCTACTTCGATCACCGCGATTCCCCCTGGATTTAGATGCCGGGATAACTCCGGCAGCATGCGACGCACGATATCTAAGCCATCATCACCAGCTTCCAGGCCTAAGCGAGGCTCGTAATGATACTCGTCGGCAAGCGCATCCATATCTTCTTGATCCACATAAGGAGGATTGCTAACGATGATGTCGTAAGTGCGACCATCGAGCGCTTCAAAGAGATCGGAATAAATCACGTTAACTTGACCGTCCAACTGATGCATATTGACGTTTTGCTCAGCTAGATCGAGGGCATCCTCACTAATATCAGCGCAATCTACCTGAGCATCAAGGAAATGCATGGCGCAGGCGATACCAATGCAACCACTACCCGTACAGAGATCGAGAATATTGTCCACCGCTTGAGGATCTATCCAAGGCTCGAATTGCTTCTGGATCAGCTCAGCAATGGGTGAACGGGGAATTAATGCTCTTTGATCACTCACAAACGGCTGACCTGCAAACCACCCTATTCCAGTGAGATAAGCAGTGGGTTTGCGCTCTACAACCCGCTGTTTCACTAAGGCCACCACTTCTAGTCGCTCTTCTAGGGTTATATTGGCGTCCTGAACCCGAGGGTCCACATCCCAAGGTAAGTGCAATGCATAGAGAATGAGCGCAACGGCTTCATCCCATGGATCGTCATAGCCATGGCCAAGCACTACCTGACCTTCATTAAAGCGGCTGACAGTCCAACGGATAAAGTCTCGAATAGAAGACAAACCTTCGATAGCGCTTGGCTCGAAGCGGGATTCAATATCACTGTTATTGGTAACAAAAGCAGGATTTTGGGGTGACTGGGACATTGGCAACTCATCGTGAATGGAAAGTCGCCTATTTTAACCGTGTCATTCAACTGCTAACAACTCAAAGCCTTGGAGCAATGCCCTGAGTTGTTAAAAAATTAGCGCCTGAGTCGTCGGGTACGGTTACGGGATTGGGATTTCTGCTTGCAGCGTTTCATACGCTGGCTTGGGGTGTTGTTTTGTTGCATATATAAAGGGCGTTGTACGCAATCTAAATCCAACTCAACAATCAACGAAGCCATGGACTTTTCCTGTGCAATTAATAACCACACCCGAAATATAACAACTGTATCGGATTTGTCTAATTTTCGACCCAATTAATTGCCCGTACTCTGACTGCAGCCGACCCCAAAAAGCACTCGGTGGACAAATTTACTAATACATTCAGATTCATAGGGGCTAATATTTTGTTTGTTTGGAATAAGACAAATTACCGACCTTTTAAGATGACTGGCCTAGAATTAGCATCAAACTTCTAACATTCGCTACTGACTAGAGACCAACATCATGAACGATAACAACAAAAACCGAGTATTGATCACTGGCGGTGCCAGCGGCCTGGGCCGAGAAATTGCCCTCACATTTGCTAACCAAGGCTATCGCGTTTGTATTGCCGATCTTCATGAGGAAAGAGCCCAAGAAACCTTGGATCTTATTGGTAAAACCTCCGGGGAAGGTTTTTTTGCCCATTGCGATGTGACTTCCACCCAAGATTGGGCCAAGACGATGGTAGCCATAGAAGAAGCCTGGGGTGGTTTAGATATTTTGGTTAACAATGCTGGTGTGGCATCTGGAGGCCCTTTCAATTGGCTGTCGGCACAGGATTGGAAATGGATCATGGGCATTAACTTCTATGGTGTTTTATATGGCTGCCAAGCTGCCGTGCCCGCCATGATCGAGAACAAACAGGGTCATATCGTTAACATTGCCTCCATGGCTGGCATCATCAATCCGCCGGGTATGAGTAATTACAATGTCTCCAAGGCCGCAGTTATTTCATTATCGGAGTCCCTTAAAGTCGAGCTCAAACCCCACAACATTAATGTAACCTGTGTTACCCCCTCTTTCTTTAAAACTAATCTGGGTGAATCCATGCGAACCCCGGACAAAGGCA
>JAKSAW010000771.1 GCA_022361455.1 Pseudomonadales bacterium
CATTCAAGAACGGGCAAAGCATTACGATAGGTAAACTATCGGGAGTATTGTGCCCTGGGAATCAAGGGATCTTCTAAAGTCAGCCTACGGCTCCAGGTTTGTCGTCCAGCCCACGCATTTAGAGGTGCATATTTGAGCCGGAGTAAAGGAAACGCGGACCCGCCGTCCAAGCTGGGGCGCTCCCCCTGGAAGCGTCTCCTAGGCATTGACTTACGTGGCTGGGAAAAAGGACCCGCTCTACTCTTATTTCTATACGCCTTGGTTCTTTTTACCTGCTTTTACGCCGCCAAAGTAATCCGCCAGCTGCACTTCGTAGATGAATTAGGCGCTGAAAAGCTGCCCTATGTTTACTTGCTTGGGGCTCTCATCTCCTACCCTATTCTCAGGGGTTACACCCGTCTTGTCGATCGCCTCAAACGTCACTATCTCTTGTCTGTCACCGTGGGCATTATGGCCCTCGGCATGGTCGTTTTTCGCTATACCCTCAGCTACGGACCCTTGCTCACCCTGGCTTTCTACATTTGGATGGGTCTCGTATTTGCCATTGCCGTCAGCCAGTTTTGGTCCTATGCCAATCAGATATTCGACCCCAGCCAGGCCAAACGCCTGTTTTCTTTTATTGCCGTCGGTTGTGGAATAGGCGGGATTCTCGGCGGACAATTCGCGTCTTTCATCACCCGTATCATGGATGCCGAATCCGCTCTACTAGCCGTTGCAGCCCTGCACCTACCGCTCATCATCCTTATCCACTGGTGTGAAAAGCTTACATCTCATATCGAGCGACCGGCAGAGAAAGTGCTTCCTGCCGCGACCGAAACCAACGGCAAAGGTTTACGCCTCGTCTTCGGCTCCCGTTATTTGCGACTGATTGCCGCCGGGACCATGTTGTCCATCCTCGCCGCTCAAGTCGTCGATTTCATGTTTTCTTGGGCCATTCAGGAGTTTACTCCAGACAGCGGCCGTCGGGCCGAACTGTTCGGGCACCTCTACAGCCTGACCAGTCTTGCTGCTCTCGCCGTTCAGGTC
>JAKSAW010000572.1 GCA_022361455.1 Pseudomonadales bacterium
CTCAGGTTTCGTCTCTTTACAAAAAATGACGCTTATTCATATTGCGAAGCAACTCATATTAGTGAATCATATTCACTTCTGACTTACAATCACAATTTACATTAGCTTGGTTAGTCGCTAATCAAGTGAATTAGGAGATGAGTCAATGATTCCACGCATAACGCTCTATACGTTCACCATGAGCCCGTTTGCGGAAAAGGTGCATTGTTATCTGCAATACAAACAGCTGCCGTTTAACTGTTACTTCGTCAATCCACTCAGAATCAAGAAGGACTTACCTCTTGGGCATCAGGTTCCAGCGCTTTCCGTTGGCGAGGAAACTCGAACTGACTCAACGCCCATAGGCCTATGGCTTGATGAATTATTTCCAGAACACCCCAAGTTGTTACCCAACAATTCCATTGAAAGAAATAAGGTTCTCGAGATTGATCAATGGATATCCCATCACTTAATCCCTGGAAACTTTAGAAACTTCCCCGGTACGGGAATTAGTCCAAGGCGGATTCTGAACGCTTGGCGACTTGGACAGGTACTTCATAAAACCTGTCATGGCGGTATGCCTCTGACACTACAAGCAAGCTGGCCTCTAGTTCTTGGGAACGTAAGGTTCCTGAAAGATTTAAGAGCAATGACGGATCAAACTGTGCCGCTTAAAGAAGCCAATGCCAAACTGCGAAGCAATTTCATAGAGAAACTGGAAGGCGGGCCTTATTTAGGTGGATTAACAGAACCAACCTTGGCAGACCTAGGAGCATTTCCACAGTTCGTCGCACCATACATGGTAGGGCTAAGTGGTGCTGAAGAAATTTTAGAATACCCAGAAATAATCGCTTGGCTAAATCGAGTTCGCACCTATCTCACAGATACGCCACCGCTAATACCAAACGTCGCCCTTAAGCGAGAATTTCCAGGTGATCCGAACGGTGATTACACCATTGGAAAAATCCCTGAGTGTTCACCTCGCTCCCCCCATCAATTGCTATCGATCCAACCCATTAATTAATGAGGAGCCAATCAATGTCAGCATCAAAAGAGCAAGCATTAAAAGCACTTCAAGAAGCATGCAATATTAAAGATAGATCCGATTCACCAATTGCTAAGGTGAACGGCCTTGCCTATTTGGTGATACGCCGTCCAGATATTGAACAAGCATCACAGTTCTTTGTGGATTATGGATTGCTCATCGATCGCAGAACCACGAACAAACTATATCTTCGTGGAAAATCTCAAGACCACCATATTATTATTCTAGAAAAAGGCTCGGCCGAAATCAGTCGTATCGGCTTAACAGCCTCCAAGGAAGACCTCCACAAACTCGCAGCGTTTTACAACAAACCCATTAAGCAGCATGAAGAACCAATGGGAGGAAACTTTGTAGAACTCAGCGACCCAAATGGTACAACGCTAGAAATCAATTGTGACCTAGCACCTCTTACTCCGCTGGCAGCAAATAACCTGCCGAAACTATGGAACACCGCTAAAACAAAACCACGCTTAAACCAACCGGTTAGAAACCGAATTGAACCTAAACTAGTTGCAAAGTTAGGGCACACGCTTTGGAGCGTGAAGAGCATGCCTAAAACTGTACATTGGTATCAAGATACTCTGGGGTTTATTGTATCGGATTTTCAATTTCTCCCTAATGAACCTCAACCCATCGTTGCATTTATGCGCTGTGATAATGGCGATGCTCCGTCAGACCATCACACCATGGGATTTGGCACCGCTATAGAACTCGGTCATCTTCATTCAGCTTTTGAAATGGATAGCTTTGAAGAGCTAGCAGTTGCTAATCAATGGATGGGCCGCCGTGATTACAAACATGGCTGGGGAATCGGACGCCATATTCTAGGAAGCCAGGTCTTTGACTACTGGCGCGATCATTATGGCGATCTATTCGAACACTACGCCGATGGTGACCTTTTCGATAATAGCGTCCCAACTGGTTATCACTTTTTTAGCGGGGTCGCACAACATCAATGGGGCCCTGAGATGACAGCAGAATTTAAAGGCGTCACACGTCCTCTCAAGATTGCAAAGTTTCTAATAAAACGTTTACCGAACAATGACGATTTAAATATTCGTCGTTTAATTCGCATGGCGAAAGCTATTTAACATTTGAGGGTAAGATCATGGTATGTCACGTTGTAAGATTTCAATCATCCCAAACCAAAAGCTCTATCACCCCACAGTGGGGGGTATTGGTTGGAAATAATATACATCCTTTGTCCCAATCTTTTACATCTACCGCAGAATTTCTTAATTCGGGCAAGCAGGAAGCCTTAGAGCTCACTAAAAAAACAGATACTAGTAAAGGCATCGATATTCAAGCAGTAAAGCTGTTATCACCCGTTACCAAGCCATGCCAAGTGCTCTGTCAAGGAGCCAACTACCGACAACATATGGTGGAATCAGGCATGAATCCCGATGACAAAAATTTCAATATGATTTTCAACAAATCTGCAGCTTCCATTAGTGGTCCGATGGATGACGTAGTACGACCAGCCCACGTGAGACTTTTAGACTATGAAGTAGAAATGGGTATCGTTATAGGCAAACCGATTCATGAAAGCACTCAAATCAATGACCATAATATCGGCGATTATGTAAGCGGCATTGTTATTGGCAACGATGTCTCCGCTAGGGATGTGCAAGTACCACAAATGCAATTCTTTAAAGGAAAAAGCTACCGATCGTTTTGCCCTGTTGGCCCCGTACTCTGTCTTCTTGAAAAAGAAGATATGCACTACCTGCATAATTTAGAATTGACGCTCAAAGTAAATGGTGAAGTAAGGCAATTTGATGTCACCAAAAACCTCGTTTTTAAGCCCGCTGAAACGCTGACAGAGCTTTCCCAAGTCAGCGATATCAATATGGGTGATTTAATACTCACAGGAACACCCGCAGGCTGTGCTATGCGAGTACCGCCACCAGCCATTACTCGACTATCGGGACTATTACCGGAACCAGTGAAGTGGAAGCTATTTAAAAAAATGCAAAGCAAGCGCGCCGCTTACCTTCAACCTGGCGACATTATCGAAACATCTATACGTAGCAATGATTCAGTCGTTGATTTGGGCAAGCAAGTCAACCGCGTCGTATAAGGAGGCCCCATGAGCGAAGCAACTAATAAATCCAGACACAATAAAGAAGTCTCTCACCACTATGACGTCGTCATAGTTGGGGCGGGGCCTACTGGAGTAGTGACAGCTAATTTTCTAGGAGAGCAAGGAATCCGAACATTAGTGATCGATAAGGAATCCGATGTTATTGATATTCCAAGGGCAGTTGGTATTTGCGAAGAAGGCTCGCGAATTGTCGATGCAACAGGTCTCGGTGAAGAAATATCAAAAGGACTGGTAGAAATTAATGATGTCTTCTTTATGGATAAAAAGATAAACCCAATGTTTCGGCTGGGTTTTAATGAAGCACTGAATGGCAACCCCGCCCTGCGAACATTCCATCAACCTAAAGCTGAGAGAGTTTTCCGCAAAGGCTTAAAGAGATATCCCAACGTCGAGGTTTGGCAAAACACCGAATGCTTACAATTCTCTGATTTAGGTGACCAAGTCAAATTGCGAGTCCTTAAACGTAATAAAAGCAATAACGAGCAATACCTTGATATTAGCTGTCGCTATATGTTAGCAGCTGACGGCGCACGCAGCAGTATTAGAAAAATGCTTAATATTCCATTCGAAGGTAGAACCTATGCTCAAGATTGGTTAGTAGTCGATATAAAAAAGGATCCTTCGAAAGACAGCGATCGCTCTTATATTTACTTTATTTGCGATCCTGATAGACCAGGGGTTTCGTTACCCACTCCTGATGGAGGCAGGCGCTGGGAGTTTGTGGTAAAAGCAGGTGAAACCGAAGAACAAATGACGAGCGATGAAAACCTAAGAAAGCTACTTAAGCCCTGGTGTAATTTAGAAGACATCGAACTAGAACGCCGCTCAGTCTATACATTCCATGCTGTCATCGCTAAAAAATTCAGTATTGGCAATGTATTTTTACTGGGTGATGCAGCGCACTTAACACCACCTTTTGCAGGCCAAGGACTAATGGCCGGCCTGCGCGATGCCTACAACCTTGCATGGAAACTGGCTTTTGTGCTCAAAGGCAAGTTACCAGAAAGCTTTCTCAATACTTATTCGGAAGAACGACGTCCACAGGCATCTCTTATTGTTAGTTTAGCCCGATTAGTGGGCATATTTATTTTGCCCCAAAATCCTCTACTGGCCAAAGCCCGAGATTGGTTGTTCAAATTGGGTACTAGATCTTTGGGTAATCAAGATGATGAGCAACGCTCAGGTTTAAGAAAAGTGCCCAACAATATCGTCGGCTACAAAGCATTGCGTTACTGGCAAAAAGATCCAAACACCCTAGAAACTGGTTTTGAACTGCCGCAATTTAATGTCCAGAATTCACAGCAAACTACAAGACCAATTGACAGGTATTTGCCCTGTGAATTTATCGTCTTATCTTACAACAACAATGCGGTTTCATGCCTGCAGAGCAATACCTATGAAAAGTTCAGGTTCTTAGGCGGACAGTTTATTGAGCTAGGAAACCAACCAATTTGCAACAATGAAAACCCAAATAGTAACTATCTCTTTGATATCGACAATGAGTACTCAACCCTATTCGAGCATGGATCGAAGCACGTTCTCATTCGACCTGACCGAATGGTTGTGGCTATCGCATCTCACGAAGATCTCGATAAAACCCTCAACGAATATTTCTGCAAGATCGGTATTCCATCAATCGAACTTATGGAGAACAACACAGGCCTAACAAAGGCCCTGAGCTTTCCTATTCCTTTGAAGCGCAAACTACCAAAGATCGCATAAATGACTACGACTCGGGACGAAAGAAATGACTCAAGACATTATTCTTTATGATTATGATGGCTCCCCTTGCTCTCGAAGAGTGAAGATTACCCTCATAGAAAAAGGCATCACATTTAAAATTCAATCTATTGATTTATCCAAGATGCAACAAAAGCATCCAGATTATCTAAACATCAACCCCAATGGACTCGTTCCTGCCTTAGCGATTGATGGCAGAGTTTTATTCGAGTCTTCAGTAATCAATGATTACTTAGAGGATAGGTATCCAGACATATCTCTATCTGCACCCACAACTGAAGGAAAAATCGCGACACAAATGTGGCAAACTTGTGAACTCGCAATGGCAAAACTTTATCGCCCATTAATGTACAGCAGAATTTCTGGCCCATTCCATCATATCGCCTGTTCAAAAGACGAGTTTCTTCGAATAGCAGCAAAGGCAACGGACAATCCTGCACACTTAGCTTGGGAAGAAAAGATATGGAACCTAGAGGTACTAACGCCGACTGAGCAAGAATCTTACACCCGAGAGATTTATCAATTTGCAGACCGAGTAGAGCGGGCCTTGGAAAATAAGCGCTACTTAGTTGATGATCAGTTCACGTTTGCAGATATCGCCGTTTATCCACGAATGAATATGTTCTCGATGGCGGGTATTAATTTAAATGAAGAAAACTATCCAAACGTAAAACGCTGGATGAATGAACTACAAAATCGACGATCATTTCGTGAATCAAAAAGTGATCTCGATAACAGCATGGCGAAACTTCGACAATTCGGCATTATTGATCAAGTCAACCGCATTCTCTATCAAGACAAAGCACCGTCATTGAAGGATCGTATTGTTCTAAAGGCACTACGACCAGTTTTTAGAAAGGCATTTAAAATCGAGGACGCTCTTAAGCCCAGTTTTACAAATCACCCAATCATCGCACCAGCACAATCACACGAAACGACTATCGCTCCCAAGAATGAAATTCCATCAAGTCGGAAGCAAGCTTCAAAACCGCTATCAGGTGGCGACAAGTTCACTCTGTATGGAGATATTCATTCTCCCATTTGCCAGCGAATCGAATGGGTGCTTGCTTCAATGGGAATCAAGTATCAATTTAAAAATATCGACCTCGCAAAAAAACAGCATAAAGAACTGAGTTTTTCTGCCTTAAATCCTGCTCAAGAACTACCCTTAATCGTCCACAACGGCCAGTGCATTTATGATTCATTATTTATTGCAGAATATTTAGATAGCTTAAACCCTGATCTGAATTTGTTTTCAAATAACTTTCAAGAATTATGTTCGATCAGGCTTTGGAATGCATTTGATATGGGTATGCACAAAGAATTTGGCCTACTTTTTTATCATCGCTTAGGCCTTAAAAAGGCCTCAAAAGATGAATTCGATAATGCGATAAATGTGCTCAATGAAAAGTTAAGTTATCTTGAAACGCACCTTTCTGAACACAAGTACTTAGTTGCGAACCGGCTATCCTATGCTGACTATGTTATGTTCTCAAGATTAAAGGGCATTCGCTTTGTATGCGGCCTTGAACGGTTTCATAGCATCGACAATATCAAGCTTTGGGAAAAGCGAATCAACAAAGAGATAAACAAGGCTATGAATTCTCAATCGGATAATAGCCAAAAATCAAAGGTCGAGGCCATAAGCTAACCGAAATGCCCCGCATAGCTGGCACAAAATGCCATTCGCTATCACGGGGCAGCGTGCTACATTTTCTAACCGAACACTTTAGCCAAAAAATGGCTCCCAGAAAAACTTGAGGCTGGCAAATGTCAAAGAAAGACAAATTACTCGGTTGGGATGTATCACCTTATACAGCCAAAGTTCGCAGCTACTTTAATTACAAGCAGATCCCCTACGACTACAACCCTCCCAGTGCATATACTTTAGCCCGCAAAGTTCAACCTGCAGTGGGAAAGATGATTATGCCCACGGTTTTCAAATCAAACGGCGAAATTCTTCAAGATTCAAGTGTCATCATTGACCATTATGAGACGCTATTTTCCAACAAATCGGTGATTCCTAATGGCCCCAACCAGGCATTTGCCACTCTATTTATTGAGATTTTCGCAGACGAATGGTTACCAATGGCGGCTTTACACTACCGTTGGAATTACAAAGAAAACTACGACTTCATTATTAGCGAATTTGGCAAAAATGCCCTGCCCTATTTCCCAGCGTTTATTCAAAAGACCGTCGCCAAGCAATTTGCCGGTAAAATGTCCGGCTACTTACCCATTTTGGGTATTACCGAAAAAATGCGCAGCCATCTTGAATCCACGGTTGAGAAATTGTTGAGCCTTTTAGATTGCCATTTTGAATCGCATCGCTTTTTGCTTGGGAGCCAACCAACCATTGGAGACTTTGCTCTATATGGACCATTATATGCCCACTTAGACCGCGACCCCGTGCCGGCCGACTTGATAAAAAAACACCAGCACCTTCACAACTGGTTAATGACTATGAACGGCTCATTCAGCAATGTTACAGGCGAACTAGAAGCCAACGATAGCGTTCCCGACACGCTAATTCCAGTGTTAGCTGAGATGATTAATCTGGAAACACCGCTACTACTACAGACCACGAGCGCCATTGAGCAATGGGCTCAGGACAACCCTGATACTAACAAACTACCTCAGCGACTGGGTGACTCGGAACTAAGCCTCAATGGAAAAACCGAAAGCCGCTACAATCTCACCTATGGCTACTGGATGTTGCAAAGAATGAATGACAAATTAGCCAATCTTGGCGAACTAAGCGGATCCATAAAGCCATTGAGCCAGTCAGTCCACAAGTTAGGCCTTCCCATACAAGTGGAACTCAAGAAAGCGAGACTAATGCGCGTCGCTTAGGTTTACTAGGCTCCCGCAACATCCCCAAAAACCACTAATGAGCAGAGGTGACGACATTCTTTACAGCTGCTTTTTAATAACAAACAAGAATAAAGCGACACAGTTCACCTTTAGGTAGCAGAAAAGCGCAATTTGTCGAGGAAATGGAGGCTATTTTCTTGGGCTGCAAGCAATGGCGTCGAATTAATTTACACATGACAACAAATCACGTTGTAATGGGAACCTTTATTACTAGTTTTTTCTATATTTTTCATAGAGATAGCATTTGAGGCATAAAAAATGCTTACTTATAACTATCTTTTAAATAAACAAATGGATTTGATATTCCGTATTTTGGGGCAAACAAATGAACTTTAAGACTTTAGCTGGCACAGTATTAGCCGGTGCTGCATACCTTTCTCTATCTGCTGGTAATGCTTACGCGATCGGCGTTACCGACGTTGATTACCTATCTGGCCCTGACGACGCAATACTGGACATGGGCAGCGCAACCACAACTCTAGTAAATGGCTTGGACGGCAATTACGCTGGCGGAGACTGGTCATTCCTAGATAGCACTAACGCTGCTTCGCAAACCTTCGCAGGTGCAACTTTCGTCGTAGAAGCTGAATTCACCCGACTCGGTGAAAATTCTTTTGATCGCACTTCAGGCGACCTTTATGTGTCATGGGAAGAAGGCACCCCACCGATTGATATGGATTTCTTAATCGCTGTTGAAGCTGGCGGACACGTGGGCGCCTACCTGTTTAACGATGTTGTTATAAATGGAACCCCTGGCATTGAAATTGGTACCTTCCAAGTGTCTTGGGACGAACTTGGCAACAGTTTGACCACCACTTTTGCTGATGTAACTAACATCGCAATTTTCGGTCGCCTCAATAGCAGCGATGTACCAGAGCCTGGCATTCTTGCTCTATTCGGCCTTGGATTGGCTGGCCTTGGTTTTCAGCGCAAGCGCTCTGCATAACTCCGGATACTAAAAAGCCCGACCCTGCATAAAGCAAGGTTGGGCTTTTTATTGCCTGTCATTCTTAGCGTTTTACCTTTGGTATGGTGTTCGCTATCGTATTCATGATGTTATAAAACTTCACCATTCCAATAGTGATACCTGGCTTGCCATTATTAAGAATACCAACCGAAATACTTCGTTCGGGATCAGCATAGCCAGATATATTCACCATGCCCATATGGCCAAATGCCTTCGGCGTATTCCCACCATAGAGACTGAAACGCGACCTTCCGAGCATAAAGCCCAAACTATATCGCATTGGCATACCCAGCATGCGATCGATCGTAGAATGGGTTTGTTCGGCAATCGCACGATTAATGGTCTCGGGCTTGAGCACCCTAACTCCATCCAACTCTCCCCCGCGCAAAAGTACCTCGTAAAAGCGAGAAGTTTCTTCAGCAGTACCAATAATGTTGGCAGCAGGGATAATTGCGGTTAAAAAGCGTGGGTCATTGGATAGCTCGATGGCTTCCCTGTAGGTAACTCCAAGAACCCTTTCAGCTATTTTTTCGGCCCAATTGGGCAATGGGTAACCTGTGTAAACATTTGGCGCCACATCTCCAATAAGTTTGTCTGTCACACCAAAGTTAAAGGTTTTAAATCCTAAGGGATCGAGAAAGAAACGCTTGAGATACTCACGAATATCCATGCCTGTTACTTCTTTCACTAGCTCGCCAATCACAAAACCGCCAGTAATGGCATGATAGCCTGTCTTACGACCCGCCCCCCATTGCATTGAAGAATTGGACATGACTCGACGTATTTCACCTGGCCGATGCAGCACATCCAAATCCAATGCATCTTTTGGTACTTTAGGAATACCTGCTTGGTGTAGTAACACATGGCGAATAGTAATATAACGCTTTCTCTTGGAGGCAAACTCAGGAAGATAGTGATGCAATGGATCTTCTAGGTGTATCAAGCCATTTTCATCCATGTGATGCACTACCACCGCAGCTATCGCTTTAGAGGCGGAATACAAATTGAAAAGGGAGTCGGGAGTAGCAACCCGTTGGTGCCCCTGCGGATCCGAAGGCTCATTACCGTGGGTATGACCAATTGCTCGATTTAACACTATCTTGCCGTGTCGGCGCACGCATACAGTTAAGGCCGGATGTATGCCACTTTCATAACAAGCCACAACGGAATCCCAGATAGTATCTATTTGTTCTTGAGTAAGGCCTACTTCTTGGGGATCTACCTCGCTGCTAGAATCAATACTGGTAACAAGGTCAGGGCTGTATGCCTGAATTAATTGAGTTTTTTGCAACATGAGAACAACTTTTCGAAATTCGATTATTTAAACTATAGTCCATGAAGGGGTCTGAACGCACTAATTACATGAATCGTCGGACACACAAATAAAGCCTGCTGTGGCCCGTGCATCCTTGGCTTTTAACGGGGACAAAGTATAATCCTACGTCTTCTCAGTGGGCGTGTTTCCACTGCAATCAAGCGTTAATGTTTAACTCGAGGTTATCTACCTAACATGAAAATCACAATTTTTGGCACCGGATATGTTGGATTAGTCACAGGCGCCTGTTTAGCTGACGTTGGCCACCAAGTTATTTGTGTTGATATCGACCAAGCCAAAATTGATAAATTAAAGGAAGGCATCATCCCGATTTATGAGCCAGGCCTTGAAGACGTGGTAAAACGCTGCGTTGCGGAGCAAAACTTAACCTTTACAACCTCCGCTGAAGAAGGCGTAGCGCATGGTGCCTTACAGTATATTGCCGTAGGTACTCCACCTGATGAAGACGGTTCAGCAGATCTACGCTACGTACTAGAAGTAGCTAAAACTATTGGCCGCCACATGAGCGACTACAAGGTGATCGTCGACAAATCCACTGTACCTGTGGGCACCGGTGACAAAGTAAAGGCTGCCGTTAGTGGAGAACTTGAATCCAGAGGATCCAACTGCGAGTTCGACGTTTGCTCCAACCCTGAGTTTCTAAAAGAAGGTAGCGCACTTGAGGACTTCACCAAAGCAGCACGCATTATCGTTGGCACAGACTCTGATCGAGTAAAAGAGTTAATGACCGAGTGCTATGCACCTTATATTCGTAACCACGAAAAGCTAATGTTCATGGATTTGCGCGCCGCTGAACTTACCAAGTATGCAGCCAATGCTATGCTCGCCACAAAGATCAGCTTTATGAATGAGTTATCACAAATTGCTGAGCGCCTTGGTGTTGATATTGAGCAAGTAAGAAATGGCATTGGTTCGGATCCGCGCATCGGCTACCACTTTATTTATCCAGGCTGTGGTTACGGTGGTTCCTGCTTCCCTAAAGACGTGACAGCAATCGCACGTACCGCCAGCGAAACTGGATACAATCCAGAATTACTAAACGCCGTTGAAGCGGTTAACAATCGCCAAAAGTCCACTCTATTTCAAAAGCTTAGCAATGCATTCGATGGTGACTTAAAGGGTAAAACCATTGCTGTTTGGGGCCTTGCCTTTAAACCCAATACCGATGATATGCGCGAAGCACCAAGCCGCGTTTTGATGGAGTCTCTTTGGGAGGCTGGAGCTAAAGTTCAAGCTTACGATCCTGAAGCGATGGAAGAGTCACAGCGAATTTACGGCGAACGCGATGACCTAGTGCTAACCGAAAACAAAAAGCTGGCAGTCAGCAATGCTGACGCACTCGTTGTTTGTACAGAATGGAAAACTTTCCGCTCTGTAGATTTCGAATGGCTAAAAGAGCAATTAACTCATCCTATTATCGTTGATGGTCGCAACCTATATGCACCTGATGCAGCAAAAGCAGCCGGCTTCCTCTACTTTGGAGTAGGCCGCGGCGATTCTCTAAAACCTGTTATCTAATCTTCTCTATCGAAGGGGCGAGCCCTGAGCTTCGCCCCAAATTCGTAGGCTAATATGCGCCCTTTAAAGATCATTCAAATTCTTCCAGCTCTTAATGCCGGAGGCGTGGAACGCGGCACCGTGGAATTTGCCCGCGAATTGGTTAAGAAGGGCCATACCTCTATCGTGATTTCCAATGGCGGGCAGCTCGCCAAACAATTAGAAGCTGAAGGCTCTCAACATATCGAGCTACCGGTTCATCGAAAGTCGTTGCGATCTTTGCTGTGGGTAGGAAAGCTGAGAAAAACGATCGAAGAACTTGCCCCAGATATCGTTCATGTTCGTTCACGTATCCCAGCCTGGATGACTTATTTAGCACTTAGAAAAAGCCCAAAAGCGCAGCGCCCAGGTGTTGTGAGCACCTTTCACGGCCTCTATTCGATTAATGCCTATAGCGCAATAATGGGCAAGGCTGATCGAGTCATTGCTATATCAGACTGTGTACAAGACTATATCACCAACAATTACGCTGTAGATCCAGCTATCATCACGCGAATATTTAGAGGCCTTGACCCCTCAGCATTCAACGCCAATGCCTGTACGCAAGAGTGGCTCAACAGTTTCTATGAACAATACCCGCACCTGAATGGAAAAAGTGTCATTCTAATGCCTGGTCGCCTTACCCGCTGGAAAGGGCAAGAGGCCTTTATCCAGATGATGTCGCATTTAATTAAGCAATCGCCTGATTGCCACGGCGTGATTGTGGGGGAAGCTGAATCTAACAAGCAGCATTATTTAGATGAACTCAAGGACCTACAAAAGCAGCTAAATCTGCAGGAACACCTAACGTTTACGGGGCATCGCTCAGATATCCACGCACTCTATGGACTGGCGAAGGTCACCTGCCATATGTCCAACAAGCCAGAACCGTTTGGTAGA
>JAKSAW010000194.1 GCA_022361455.1 Pseudomonadales bacterium
CAATGGGACCCCTGGCGGGGCCCATCACCAAAGCGTTAGTTTTCGTGTCACAATCTAATAAATCGAGTAAGTGTTAAAGCTGCTTTTGAATTAAGCTTTGGCAAAGTTTTGATGAGCTAAAAAGATTTATCTTCGTTGAAATAGGAAATAAAAAACAAGGCGCACGTTGCAAGCTAAATCGCGATAGGGAATGTTGTTGTTTGATAGTTTCTATTCCAATCGAGCGTAACCAACTTTTGAAGGTGGTTTCGTTTATGGTGTGGCAACGGCCTTTCGCTTGTCTCCGTTGCGGGTTGGTCAAGTAACGAACCCATTCTAAAAACTCGTTGCTCTGTTGGCTAACAGCAGTGTAATGCTGGGTTGGTAGTTTCGTTAGGGTTCCAGCGGGTGCGTTGGGTGGTGCAAACTAACAAAAAGGTCAAATTGACGCCTAGCGGCGCAATTTACCTAAGCGTTATATTTTGAGATAGCTATGGAAAGAATCGTACTAATAATTTTAACTTCATTATTTTTAACATCGTGCGCGCACAACAATATAAGCGGAGACTATAGGCTTGATGATAATTCCAAAAAGGGTGTTGTCATGGGGTCTGTAACGTATTGGGGGAACCATTCAAAGTATCGTGTAAAGGCAAGAAGAGTTGATAGTCTAAACCCTGAGCTCGATGTCGGTGCTGGTCTCACTTATCGAATTCCTTTTATGCCGGCTACTGAAATGTCTAGTTATGGTGTTCATGGAGAGACGTTCGCGTTGGAGTTGGACCCTGGGATATATGAATTTTACTCATGGCACATATATAGCAGAGGCATTAATACATTCTCTGAAAGACCATTCTCGGTAAAGATAAGAGTTGAGCCAGGTAAGGCTATCTACGTCGGGAATTTTCACTTTCATAAAACAAGCGCCTTTTTATCATCGGTTACAGGGGCTATGCTGCATTTAGTTGATAGGTATCAAAGGGATATGAGCTTCATTGATAAAAAATATCCAAATATTACTGAGGTCCATAGGCCGCTCAATCTAGACAAAGAAATAAGCCTGGGCAAATCCAGTGCCGATCCAGTTGATGCGGTGTTTGATATGATATTTCACATTGGTATTCAGGGTGCATCACAAAATGCAGTGCAATAATATAACAATTTAATCAACGGGACGCCTGGCGGCGCCCGTCATTAAGGCGTTATACGGTATTTGTGAGGCGGGATATTGTTTATTGTTCTAGCATGCGATCCTAATACCGGTACAGTCCTAGATGAAGATCTAGAGTGGTACATTAAGGATAGCGGAAAGAAAGAGTTCATTCACGTGTTCTCTACTTTTGAAGAGGCTGAGATTTTCTGTATACAACAAATAGAGAATTATTCTGGTGTTGACTACATAATATTTAAGGACGGTGACGATACCGGCACTGTAATGACAATGGATTCACTAGTACAAAAGAAGACATAAAGTCAGAGGTAGTGTTTTTAAAATGTTAAAAGATATTAAATAAGAATATGAAAGTGGGTCGTATAACAAATAAATCAAGGTGACCCCTGGCGGGGCACCTTATTAAAGCGTTAGCCTAGAAGGGAATTCTAAATGAATTTAAAAATAGTATTTATTGTTGGGTTGTTGTTTTCCCCAATCGGTATGGCTGCAAGTGATTTAGGATATCCTCAAGCCGTCATAGAATATATCGAAAAGGAATCTGTAAAAATGGATGAAGCTATTGCTAGCAAA
>JAKSAW010000679.1 GCA_022361455.1 Pseudomonadales bacterium
AATTCGGATACAACTAATAGTTGAATACAATCAATACCTTCACATTGAAGATCAGACTCTGCGCTAACGTGTGGGACATCTGAGCGATGCTCCATGAAGTACTTTACTCTCATAAATTTGCTCTAATTTCTATAAGTTCGGATATGCTGTAACTATCTCGCCTTCTTTTACGACTATCTTTATGGGATAGCCATTGGCACTTTTTTCAACAAATGTGCCACTAGATTTACCAGTTTTCTGCATAAATCTCATGTAAGCAGAGTTAATCTCACCTTGTACACGCGTCTTCGACCAGCTATCAGGAAAAAATGTAGAAGGCTTCTTGAAACACTTACCATTATCACAAATCTCAACAGTAGTTTCATAGGCACCAGACCATTTTCCATTGGTTACCCTCTTATGTACCTTTAATACTCGGCTATTTGCTGGATCCAACCCACCTGCTCGATGATGAAAACCACCAGTCTTGTTGCCCTTAAATACGTGGGCAAGGCTTTTGGGACTCCAGCTGGGAGGAAAACATACATTTGAATTATGCGTTAGGATGCTTTGATTGCCGACATAGAATGTATGATTTTTCTCTACATTAAAGTTAAACACCCTTATTGTTTGGGTATAGTTCTCAAGCGACGCTATTAATATCTCGTTACCTTCTGAATCAATGAGGATGTCACCAACCTCAAGTTCACCGGCATCCTGCCAGATCCAATTTTCACCGCTCTTCTTGACATAGAAAGGATGGCTTTCTGTTGCGTCCAAAACCTCTCCGCTCATCAAAGTTATCGAAACAAGGGACTTCAAACCTTCTGCTTCTATTAAATGAACGACTCTATTGTATTGCTGCTCCCCTGTATCTTCATTGTATGAAAGTACATAGTCTCCAATAGATACTTCTTCTATCGGTATCAAGCCGTTTGCAGTGCTCACTAAAGTGCCCTCTGTGAAACTATTACAGAATTTCTTGAACAAAGGCTTCAGTAGCCTTGTTGGCAGCAAAGACATTAAAATCCCTTTGCCAAGATCCGCTGGTGAAGCTTCACCAGAAGCCACCTGAGACACAGTACCTATAATATCTATCAAAGTTAAAGCAGTCATTCCATAACGGAAACTCAATGCCGCAAATGCACCAATACCAAAATTACCACTAGGATCGGTATAGTTTACTGGATCTCCATTTGTATAAAGATATTTATTGAGAGAAATAGGCTGTGCATTAACACCGGCCCAAGTATCCATTGAGGTAAATCGCCCAATGCCCTGGTCATAATACCTCGCTCTTAGGTAATACTGATTCTAGTATGCAGAGGACGATGTGTGGTTTGCTCGTTTGAACCAGGCGTGCGAACATTATTCATACAGCCAATATTGGAGTTCGTGCTTATTTATCACAATCATGTGAGAGATCGCTGAATTTGGTTGATCATTCCTCCAACTAATATATTCTTTCACGTTTTCTAACTGGCTACTTTACAAGGCGAAGTAAATGTCAGCCTACAACCCAAAGCTGACACTGAGAATCAAAGAGCAACAGACTTGACACTTTAACTTATCGCTTTCAATTTAAGGTCCTTTGAGGTGCTGAAATATTGCCGAAATATAACGTTGTAGTCATAGTCAGGCGAAAAATCATCGCAGCATAGAGAAGCCTTTGTCGCATAATAAAG
>JAKSAW010000680.1 GCA_022361455.1 Pseudomonadales bacterium
ATCATCAAGAGCATGAGCAATATACTTATTATTATGGGTTTTCTTTCCATGAAACGAGCCTCTTTATAGTCTTGTAGGTACAGCAAAAGAAACTCGATTATAGGTGGTTGGGTAGTATGGGCACTATCTACCAAATGGTAGATGGCTCGCTCTTAATCCAAAGAAAGCCTGAGGAGGCCTACTATATTTTTCTATTGTGGTGCTTATCAACAAGACTAGGAGGTGGACGAGTGAAGCTAGTCAATTGCTTTATTAATATGAAAACCTATCTAGGTGACCTACTTTCAGTTATTGACCAGAAATCACCGCTAATACTGAGTAAGCCAATCATTGGCCTTCTGAAAAGAATAAAACAACTTCAAATTGTAACCAGCATTGATGGCAAGCGTTTCATTAAATTCGTAGCTTTTATCATGCTCACTGGCCAAACCAGCTAAGCGAACATTCTTGGAAAATCCAATATCCCCCGCGTACTTATTGAGATAGTTGAATCCTTCAAGCACGCTCATGACATTGGAGGTGTTTCTTACATCACACAAAACCCTTTGAATACCTGTCGACTCAAGAACCTCTACAAACTCCTTCGTTGATCTCTTAGCAAGATCTAATGTAAAAGTGCCCTCATAAGTAACGACTATGTATTTGTTATTCTCCGATATCGTTATTTTATAACCCATCTTTATAACCTTGTAATACTGGGATCTATTTTATCAGGCCACTAAGTGACTTCGAGCGATCTCCGTAATTTTGTATCTAAATTACGGAGTTTTGTGCAGTGCTTAAAAATACATGGGATTTTATTATGTACACACAATTTACAAGGAGCAAACATGAAAAACCATATTTTATCTGCCATCGCTCTACTTATGATCGCCACCACCAGTGAAGCCACCAAGAGTCAACAAAATACAGCGAAAGAGGAACCGTCAATGAATATCAGATCCGGTATCAATAGTATTAAATTCAAAAGCCAAGGCTATAGCTTAGCGGGGCTATTATTTGTTCCCGAAAATTTTAAGTCCACCGACAAATACCCTACTGTGATATTTACCGGACCATTCAACCAGGTAAAAGAGCAAACTGGCTCAGTGTATGGAAAAAAACTGGCTGATCAAGGATATATCGTATTGTCATTCGACCACCTTGGCTATGGAGATAGCGATGGTCCTGTAAGGAATAACGAAAAAGCAGCATGGAAAATGGAGGGCATTCGTGATGCCGTAAGCTACGTAGGCACTCTGTCATTCGTTAATCGAGACAAAGTCTATGGCCTAGGTGTTTGCGCCGGTGGTGGTTACATAGCTCTAGTCGCAGTTACAGATAAGCGAATTAAAGCCATCGCGACGGTAAGCGGCATGATGGACAATGCAGCCAGTTACTTTAGTACAATCCCGAAAGAGCACCTTCTGCCATTGTTCGATATGGCAAACAGCGCACGTCAAAAGGAGTACGAAACGGGGGAAACAGAGTATTATGATGCATTAGGAATGGAATCTTTAGACTTAGCTTCACTTGATAAGAGCTCAGCACAATATGAAGGCTACGACTTCTATATGACCGCTCGAGCAGGAGCCGATACTTACCCAAACTATACTCATAAAGCCGTCACAACACTGTTGGAAGACGCTCCTCTAACTAGCGCCACTCATTACGCGCCCTATCTGTACACACCCTATCTTGGTATATATGGCGAAAAAGCGATGGCGGACACTGGACCGTTAACTGTAAATTATTACACTCAAGCAAGTGAACCCAAAGAACTTTTCGAGGTGGCTGGCGCCAGCCATGTGAGCCTCTATGATATCGATAAAGATGTGAATAAAGCAGTCGACAAAATGGTCGAATTCTTTGGAAAGTATTAAGATAAATGATCAAAGCAGCGTAGCTAACCTAGGCTGCTTCATAATATTGGTTAACGATAATGGAAAAGATTCATTTCTCATCGATCGCTCAACATAACGAAGCTCTCGGCTTTCCTAATCCTGAGCATCCGCTATTTTGCGTACTACACACAACCAGCGATTCTACGCAAAGCATCCTATCCTGCGATAATGAATCGGTTATATCCACCGACTTTTACTCGATATCGATCAAGAATATTATTTCTGGGGAAATTTTCTATGGCCGTACTAAATACGATTGCCAAAACGGTACCATGATATTCACGGAACCAAAGCAAGAAATTTCAACGAAAGGTGTCAAAGTAAAATCCGAGGGGCGAATTATCATCATTCATCCGGATTTTATCCGTGGACATGCGATTTACGAGCAAATGAAAAAGTACCACTTCTTTAGTTATGCCGTTCATGAAGCTTTACATTTGTCACCTAAGGAAGAGACTCAAATTAATGGATTATTCGATTCTATTGAGACTGAGTATCACAACAATCAAGATGAGTTCACAAAGGACTTAATTTTAGATTTATTAACAACGCTGCTTAGGTACTCGAATCGTTTTTACCATCGGCAATTCTTGACAAGAAAAGAAAGCGAAAGCTCCCTATTCTCACGCTTTCATGACGAATTAACTGTTGGACTGCGATCAATCGATATAGAGAATGCGATCCCTTCCGTTGAAGAGATCGCAAACAAACTTCATGTAACTAGCCGATATCTCAGTGACGCGCTAAAAACGGAGACCGGAAAAACCGCCAAAGAGTGGATTCATCTTGAATTGATAGAATCAGCCAAAAACCTACTACTCGCCTCCGATGCTTCTGTTGCAGAAATCGCCTATCAATTAGGATTTGAATACCCTAACTATTTCGCGCGGCTCTTCAAAAAGAAGGTTGGCCTAACACCCTCTCAATATCGGCAGAGCACCCATTAACCTACACTCACTTAAAGCTCATGCCGGACAAAGAAATCCCAAACAAGGTCAGACAAGTTCACCAGATCATTATTGAAGTAAGTTAAATGTCCGCCCAAGAAGGTTCCCGCACCATCGATCTGACAAAATGCCACCTCGGCATCACTGCTACATTCGTCTCTTATTTCACAGCTTGAGTTACCTTTGCTAAAGAAGATTTCTGATTCATCTGTACATTGATTAATGTCGGACCATGCGTCGTAGGATTCAGGTGCAGAAAGCCCACTATGACCGAGCCCAATATGCATACCATTGTAGGGAACTAAAATATCCGTGGGAGCATGGAACGCGATAATGGGAGCAGTACGATTGGGGATGCAAGTATTGGCGGGCGTTGGTAACTGAAATGCTACTGTAGCTGTTGCAGCAAAAATATCTGGCGATTCACACGCAAGTATCTGCGCCATTGCGCCACCATTTGAAATCCCCATCACGTATACGCGAGATTCATCAACATTTAAATTATTCTTTAATTCTAAGACCAACGCCCTGAGAAAATCTGCATCGTTAATATCGCCGCTTTTTACATCCGTAGACAAAATGCTATTCCAAGCGTTTCGAATACCTTGCGGCCATGCCACAATAACACCGTTATCTTCGCCCACTCGCTCTATACCGGACACTAGACGCTCGCCAGACAAGCCAAATATCACCGGTGAACTAAACCCATGCAGATCAAGAATTAATGGTGTTGGTGTCTCGGGATTATAGGCACTAGGCACCCTAAGTTGGTAATATCGATTAACATCCTGATTCACGAGCCCACATTCATGTAAACCAGGCCCAGGTGTGACGCATGGAGTTTCTTGATCTCCACCATCAGCAGATAAACAACCAGTCAGGAACGACAATATAGTTAATAGGATGGGTATGCGTAGGAAATACATATCTTACTCTCATTTAATGTTGTTATGGTTGAGAGCTAGTTTGAGAAAACCTAGGTACAACTATCCACTGCAGGAATGCATTATCAAATTAGCGTTAAATTATTGTTAGTGTTTGTACGTCACTTTATATCCGTTGAGCTCAAAATCAAATTCGAAGCCGTTGTCGTTTTCGTTGATATTGTTATTTAAATAGCGATCAAGGAAAAAGTAGACATCCCTCTTTTGCAATTGATGAGTATCGTAACTATCAACGAGATCATATTGAAACAGGGGCATAAATACCAAACTGGCATTATTCGGCTTTAATTCAGGCCACCAGTAGCCTGCCGCCACAGTAAAACTGCCGTGATTAGAATTTGCTAATTCGCCCATAAAAACGGGCGCCATTGATTGCTCCATCGCGGACTTAAGTTGAGGATAGCGATTTTGTAAACTAGGTAATCGAGTTCCCGCGAGCGTTGCTAAACCGAGGTTTGCCGGAATAATGGTTTCATCCTCAGCATTTAACAGCAGCATTGTAGGCTTTTCAAAGCGATCATAGACCGTGCCATTATCACTCAAGAATACCGTTTCATCATTTTCATCTGGCCGCTGGTCTCTTGGCACCAAATGACGAAGATTGGGTTGCGTTAAAGCTGCAACTGCAATAGCCACATCAATTTCATCGATTAAGCTAGCTGCAGCTAGCGCAGCGCCACCACCAAAAGACCGCCCCATTACCGCAATGCGATCCAAATCAACTGAATTGAAAACAACACTTTCACGAATTTGCTCTTGCTCAATAAATTTAATGACCGCACGTAGATCATTCACTCTTTCTAGCAGCGCTAGATCTAGATTCTTTAGGCTTAAATCATTTAGCGGGATATAAGTTTGACCCCACTCCTTTTCGTGAGCATAAATCCCATTTTCATCTAACAAAGCAAGTATGGGTAACATAGCTTCTCTGTATGTATCATGAGTATCGAGCGCCGGGTTTTCACCAATCATTGAGTAGGGGGAATTTCCGGTATGTTCTGGCGCTACTACGATATACCCCTGAGAGGCCAAATACTCGGCCACCGATTCCATATTATAGCGACTACCCGCATCGCCATGAGTCATTAGCACTAAAGGAAAAGAGCCCTGTGCAATTGGCGCTCCGCTAAAACCATTTCGAGCTCGATGAAACAAATCATTGCTCGCTCCGTCAATCGCTTCTTGTGTCACATCACCGGTAACCGAATCTGGAGTTAAGTGCTTAAAGCTGGTTTGTGTCATCATTAACTGGTGCACAGTCTCGTTGCCGAACACGTAATCTCCGTAAGTCGCTTCACGATATTCATGCATTGCCAAACTTTCAAACGCAACGGGATACCATACTTCGGTGATCAGAGTACGAATACCTTCGGGAACGCCTCCAACACTATCAAAGCCACGGGTTTCATCATGAATAAAAAGTGTGTTTGAGCCCACCCCATACTGTGAAGTTGGCACGTCCACGGAAATCTCAGGCACACCGCAACCGGCAATAAATATAACGAGAGCAACCAATAGGGGAAAACTACTTTTCATGATGAAACTACTTTAAAACGTGTCAATATTACTCGGGGAGATCTGCAGACAGTGCCGCTTTATTTTCTAACCCAACCAGCCCTTCTTCACTAAACGCTCTTTGCCAACGATAAAAAGAGTCCCGAGAAACGCCATATTTGGTGCATGTTGCCTGGATATTACCTGCCACTTCTACTTCTCGAAGTATCGCTAACTTTTCATCGACATTATATCGATTAGCCTTTTTCATATTGGCATAGCCCCACCCCAGAGATACAACATATGCTTTAATTTGTTGTACGCAGAATAGGCTGGTTAAAATTCGATGTCAACATACCAAATGGAATACCAATGACCGGGAACTAAGTTCCAGTCGTAATGAAAATATTGTTTTGTGAAATCTAAGGTTTTGGGAACCAAGGGATAAAGGCGGGTGTCTTCGAAACATAATCCGCATAGTGTGGCTTCGTCTTCTGAAGCCCCTTTTCAAGAAGCGCGACACCTGAAACCTTTACGAGGAAAAGCGTCATAATGATGGGGGATATGATGGTCATCCAACCACCATCAATATTGACCGCAAACAAGAAAAACGCCCACCATTGTAGAGCATCGCCGAAATAGTTTGGGTGACGGGTATACCGCCAAAGCCCAGTATCCAAAATCTGAGTCGAACTGCGTCTATTTCGTTTAAATTGATCGAGCTGATAATCACCGACGCTTTCAAAGAAAAAACCCACCAACCATAACAGTGTGGCTATGAGTTCTAGCTTACCAAGCTCAGGCGCTTGGGGGCTTGAAAGTACCCAATAAACAGGTAAACAAATAAGTAACATCAAGCTCATTTGCAGAAGATAAACGGTGACATAACTTTGTAACCACCACTTAGGGCCTCCACTGCGCCTCATAGCTGCATAGCGATAGTCTTCACCTTTGCCGATATTTCGCCTGCCCAAGTGCAGGGTTAAGCGCATTCCCCAAATAGTCACTAACGCTGCTAACAACCACTGCACGGGGCTGAAAGAAAATTCTGAATTAAGTGCGTTGACCAACACACAAACACCAACAACGTTGACATAACCGAATCCCCAATAGATATCGATGATGCTGGCGTCTTTCAGCTTAACGCTGAGTGCCCACAAAAAGGTGACTTGTGTTAGTA
>JAKSAW010000595.1 GCA_022361455.1 Pseudomonadales bacterium
GACTATTTCCCCGGCGCCTTGCGGCGTTACGACGAGGCCATCAAAAAACATCCGTTACGCCGCGAAATCGTCGCCACGCTGTTGTCGAACGACATCGTCGACCGGGCCGGTCCGACGTTCGTATTGCGCGCCCAGCAGGAAACCGGTCACGATGCCGCGGACGTCGCACGTGCATTCGCGATCGTCCGGGAGTTGTTTTCGCTGGATGCCTTGTGGACCGAAGTGGAGTCTCTGGACAACCAGCTACCGGCGAGCGCGCAGTACGCGATGTTGTTTCAGGCCGGACGCATGCTGAGGCAGGCGGCCTACTGGCTGTTGCAGCACCAGACCGCGGAACTCGACGTCGGCGACCGGGTCGCTGCGCTGAAACCGTCGGTCGTCAAACTGCTCGGGCGTCTCGGCACATTACTGAAGGGTGCGCCGAAGCGACGCCTGCGCGGCGTCATCGCGGAGTACGAGCGGCTTGGCGTGCCTGCCGGGCTGGCCGGCCGGATCGCGGGATTGAGCGCCGCGATCACGATCCTCGACGTGGTCGACCTCGCCGGCGAGACGAGCCGCAGCCCGGACTTCGTCGCCCGTGTCTATCTCGGGATCGGGCGCGGGCTGAATCTGGCCTGGCTGCGTGCCGAGATCGAGAACCTCGAAGTACGGGGCCGCTGGCAGGCGGCCGCACGGCGACACCTGCGCACGGAGCTGCAGGAAGTACACCGGTCGATTACCGCAGACCGCCTGCGCCGGAGCCGTGCGGATACGCCGGACGAACTGGTGATGAAATGGCTCTCGGAACACGGCGCGCAGATACAGCGGGCGAAAGGCATGTTACTGGACATTCAATCGCGGGAGTCGGCGGATTTCGCGACGCTGACCGTCGCGGTGCGGGAACTGAGGCAACTGATCGGCTGAACGGGTACACTGAGCGCCCTTTCCGGGATCCCGCGCGGCCGCGCCCTGCGGTCAACACAGGTCGGAGAACAGAATGGCAGGAAAACTCGTGCTGTGCCGCCACGGCCAGAGCACATGGAATCTGGAAAATCTTTTTACCGGATGGACTGACGTCGATCTTACGGAACAGGGCGTGACGGAAGCGATCGAGGCCGGACGCCAGTTGCAGTCGCTGAATTTGCGCTTCGACGTCGCCTACACCTCCGTGCTGAAACGCGCGATCCGGACGCTGTGGCTGATTCTCGATGAAATGGACCTGATGTGGATACCGGTCGAGCGGAGCTGGCGACTGAATGAACGTCATTACGGCGCACTGCAAGGCCTGAACAAAGCCCAAACCGCAGCGGAGCAC
>JAKSAW010000707.1 GCA_022361455.1 Pseudomonadales bacterium
CAGGTGCGGTTTCTGATGAGCGCTGCCGATTCCAGCAAGAACTGGGACCTGAGATGTGCGGTTAGGGAGGGCATAGTAACCTTCATCCAGGAACACTACCCGGCCCAGCTACCGAGGCTCCGGGCCCGTGTGGTCGAATCCTGAGCCCCGGTTGGAAATGTTTAATAGGAGTGGCGTACCCGACATGAGCAATAACGAACAGAATTAGGTAATGGAAATGGATGGTGAAGAGCGGTACGACTACTTCCTGAGCCAGGTGGCCGAGGACCGGGAAATCTGGATTCTGGTCAACAACGACAGCCGCTTCCTGAAGATCGCCTCGGATGACGGCGATGTGGAGTACCTGCCGGTTTGGCCCACTGCGGCCTTTGCTTCCGAGTATGCCAGCGGCGGCGAAGAGCTGACGCCTCGAAGCATTTCATTGCCCGATTTCTTCCGGAAGTGGGTTCCCGGCTTAACAAAGGATGGCCTTGATGTGGGCGTGTTTCCCGGCCTCGATAAAACGGTTTGGATCACCGAGCCTGCAGAGCTCAAGCAGGATCTGCAGGATGTGATGTCCGAATTCTGAGTTCGGGCCTTAGCGTCTGGCCGGAGCGGAGGCGCTTCCGGCCAGTATGCCGCCGTCGATGTTCAGCTCGATGCCTGTCACATAGTTTGATTCGTCTGAGGCAAGATAGAGAGCCGCATAGGCGACATCCTCGGGCTTTCCCATCCTGCCAATCGGAACGCCGGCTTCTACCTCTGCGATTGCAGCGTCCCGGGCTTCCCCCTCCCCAAGCATCGCTTCCCACATCGGGCTCATAATGGCGCCGGGATGAATGGAGTTGCACCGGATCGGGTAGCCTTTTTCGGCACAGTAAAGCGCCACGGTCTTGGTGTGATTCCGAACGCCGGCTTTGCTGGACGCGTAAGCAGCCGCCCCTGGAATACCAACAATCCCCGATCTTGAGGAAATGTTGACGATACTGGCGGCCCGGGAAGTCTTCATCAGCTTGATCCCA
>JAKSAW010000683.1 GCA_022361455.1 Pseudomonadales bacterium
CAGCTCAAGCAAGCGCAGAAGATGGAATCGCTGGGCCACCTGACCGGCGGCGTCGCCCACGATTTCAACAATCTTCTGGCGGTGATCCTCGGGAACTCCGAGATCCTGTGCGACGAGATCGAAGACCCGGCTCTGAAGGAGATCGCCGAGCTCGTCATGACCAGCGCGGAAAAGGGCGCAGACCTTACGCAGCGGCTCTTGGCCTTCGGACGGCGCCAGCTCCTCAATCCGCAGAACGTCGATCTCAGCCAGATGGTGCGTTCGCTTTCGCAAACGGTCGGGCGCACGATCGGCAGCCAAGTGACGATCGAGACGCGCAGCGAGGCGGAGCGCCCCGCCTTTGTCGACCGCGCCTTGTGCGAAACCGCGCTGCTCAACCTTGTCCTCAACGCCCGCGACGCCATGCCGGATGGCGGCGTGGTGACCATTGCCGTCGACACCGTGAAGACTGGCGACAGTTCGTCGCAATTCCTCTTGCCAGGCGAATATGTCCGCGTCAGCGTGAGCGATACCGGTCTCGGCATGGCCAAGGAGGTGCTGGAGCGTGCGTTCGATCCCTTCTTCACGACCAAGAATGTCGGCAGGGGTGCCGGCATGGGGCTCTCCATGGTCTACGGCTTTGCCAAGCAGTCGGGGGGCCATGTCACCATAGAGAGCCAAGTCGGGAGGGGCACAATCGTCCGCATGTATCTTCCCACCCCGCAGGAGAACGTGACGCCCCAGGACGATGCCTACGAAGCGGCAACCGAATGGGAGGCGGAAACGTCTGCGACCGGGGGCAGCGAACGCATCCTGATCGTTGAGGACGAGCCGCAGCTCCGCGCATTCGTGTCAAGGCAGCTTAGCGGCCTCGGCTACGAGGTGCTTGAGGCGGAAGGCGGCGCGCCCGCCCTCGACATTCTGCGCGCGGAGAAGAACATCGACCTTCTGTTCACCGATCTGATCATGCCGGGCGGCATGAGCGGCTTCGATCTCGTAGAGCAGGCGCGGGCTTTCCGCCCTCAGCTTCCGGTGCTCCTGACGACAGGCTATGCCGGGGAGACCGACGACATCACCGCCAAGATCAAAGAGCCTATCCTTAAGAAGCCGTATAAGAAGC
>JAKSAW010000178.1 GCA_022361455.1 Pseudomonadales bacterium
GAAAGCGAGTTGTTTGGCCATGAGAAGGGTGCCTTTACCGGCGCTGTTACGAGTCGAGCCGGCCGTTTTGAAATGGCCCAGGGCGGTACTATTTTCCTGGATGAGATTGGTGACATGCCACTCCACATGCAGGTAAAGCTGTTGCGGGTTTTACAAGAAAGAACCTATGAGCGAGTGGGTGGCACAAAAACCATCGAGGCGGATGTTCGCGTCATTGCGGCAACCCATCAAAACCTTGAACAACATATTGAAGAAGGTAAGTTCCGGGAAGATCTCTACTATCGAATCAATGTATTCCCTATTGAAATGCCTCCTTTAAGGGAACGCACCGAGGATATTCCTCTGCTGTTAAATGAATTGGTTGCGCGTATTGAAAACGAAAAGCGTGGTTCAATTCGTTTTAATTCGGCTTCCATTATGGCGCTTTGCCGTCATGATTGGCCCGGTAACGTTCGCGAACTAGCGAACTTAGTGGAGCGCTTGTTGATTACTCATCCTTATGGGGTGATTGGCGTGTCGGATCTTCCCAAACGCTTCCGTCATGTTGACGAAATGGATGAAGAGACTCAAGAGCAACTAGAAGAAGCTCAAAACCAAGCTGCTCCTGGCTATATCACCATGGATACACCGGCATTAATACCCGTAAATGGAATTGATCTCAAAGAGTATTTAAGCAATCTCGAGTGTAATTTAATTAAGCAAGCATTGGATGATAGTAATGGTGTGGTGGCGCGAGCAGCAGAAAAGTTGCGCATTCGCCGAACTACCCTGGTTGAGAAATGCGTAAGTACGAGCTAAATAGAGCTAGCACCTAACCTAGGAAACAGGCTTGAATTTCGATAGTTGTTCATACAGATAGTTCCTGGGAAGTTAATTATAAAACTAATCTTTAGCCATTTATTGGGACTCTTGCCTTGTTGGGGGCGTTTGGATGACCACAGGAAAGGTAATGACCGAGGATGATCTTGTTGCAAAGTTCTCAGAATTAGTGGATGAGTACAAGCGCGGAAATCATTCTATTGTTGCTGTTGAGTGCTTTCGATTAATTGAAGAGCAAGGCTATGATCAGATCGCTGATCTTTGGTATTTGCGTGGACTGGCCGTTTATAACATGCATAAGTTTGTTGGAGCAGTAACATGCTTCGAACAGGCGATAAATCTTTTGGATAACAATATTGACTATTATATTAGTCTTGCAGGTGCCTACAGTACCCTACTTCAGGATAAGGAGGCTGCAGCTTGCTATGAAAAAGCGATTACTTTGAGTGATAGCGAGGAAGAGCGTTCGCTTCTTTCAAAAAAATGTTTGCACCACCTTTCTGAGTCAGAAAAAGCGGTTCCCACTTTTCCCTATAGTGAGCAAGAGTTTTTCGAAGAGCTAACCTTTCAAGAATCAGATAAATTGTTAGAGGCATTCGAGGATAACAAGTCTTTTCAAGAGTTAGCAGAAACCTATTCTGAAATGCTGAGTCGAGAGATTTCACCCAATGCTGTTAGGAACACGATTCTAATTTCGTATATCGAAGAGGGTAATGGTGATGTTTGCTACCGTCTTACCAAAGAATATCTTAAAGAATCAGATGACTCCTATCTTCACAATATATTAATTCGCTGCCTGTGCAAAGCTATTCCTAATGCCGAAGAGGAAATCTTTAATGAATGTAAATCATGGGGTGAAAAATGGGCTAGGCCGATAAAATCGGCTGTTGAAAAATATAAATTTGATCGTCCCATTCAATCTAAAGAAGATATTCATGTTGGCTTTTGTTGTGATTTTATGGGTTCGAATTACGGTGCCATAGCAATGATCCCGATGGCAAAATGCCTTGCAAAAAACGGATTAAAAGTGACCTTTTATAATCTGGAGAGAAGCAGATACGAATCCGATTGTGAAAACTTTTATGTCAAGAATGTTTGGGGTAAAAGTATCGATGAAATTCATGAAATGATTGTCAACGATCGGGTTACCATTTTGATTGATACCAATGGCCGTTATCGAGATAAGCATACTTATGGATTGGTAATAAAACGATCTGCACCGATTCAAATAGCTTATATGAATGCTGTTTGTACGTCAGGTGTAGAAAATTTTGATTTTATGATGGGGCATTACTCAGGTATTCCGGAAGAAAAGGAAGGTATGTTTACAGAAAGTATTATTCGTTTGCCCTGTAACGTTACCACGGCTTACCACTTTGAAAGAGATATGCCACTAGCAGAAGCGCCGTGCTTAAAAGTTGGTTATATTACTTTTGGTTGTTTTACTTCTGCCTTCAAATTGAATGAAATGCTAATTGATATATGGGCTCAGATATTATCGAAAGTGCCCCAATCGAAGCTGGTTCTTAAGTGTCGACAGCTTATAAAACCAAGAGTTGAAAAGCGTATAGTGAATATGTTTGAAGAACGGGGCGTTAAAAGAGACCGCTTGTTGCTAGAGGGATTTAGCTGGGTTCCTTTTATGAGGGAGCGTTTAAATGAGATAGATATCTGCCTCGATACTTATCCACAAAGCGCGGGCTCCACTAACCAGCACTCAATATGGCAAGGTGTACCGGTCGTCACGCTTAGAACTGGTGACTTTAGGTCGGCAATTACATCCAGTTTGCTAGATAATCTCGGGCGACAGGATTTGATAGCACACTCGGTTGAAGAATATATAAACATCGCGGTGAAGTTAGGGCTCTCATTCAACGAGGTGAATACTGTGAGATCGGAAATTGCTGGTTCACTAGATAATTGTCCAGATTATAATCCGGAGCTTGTATACGGCCAGCTAGCGGATAAGTTTTTTGAGATATGTTCTCGGCTGCAACAAGATTCTATACGGGTATCCTCCAGTGAAGCACTGGAGTATTCAGAGTAATGATTATAAGCTGTTAGAAAATAACAATTTTCTTGACGGTAATATTTCCTTCAAGGATGGAAACTATTAGGGAGCTAAAAACGCATCCCTAAACCGATAGCGAAGCGCTGAGTTGTGTCGCTGTTGGTTAGCGGGCTGTTTTCAAAATCACTACCATGTCGATAGTATCGCCACACTGCAATTGCGCTCCAGTGTTCGCTTAGTGGATAAGTAGCCAGAAGTTCCAGTTCCTGCGTCAGCTCTGCTTTGGCATTATAGTCTTCCGTGCCAACATAGTAGTTCATTAAATCTGCCGTGTGATATTGTGCAGCTAAAGTAGCAATGACACTAAGTTCTTCGAACCTGAACCTCTTATAAACGGAGGCTTCAAACTCCTGGCTTTCGTGAGCTACTCCGAGATCCTGAAAGATTGTGAATTGTGATATATAGCCATTGCCTAAAGGAACAGAAAGTTGTGGGCCCAATTCAATACCGCGTTTTCTGTCCTCATCAGTTAATGGCGAATCACTGGCATCTAAATACTGGTGCATGCGGATTTGACCCACGAGTGATAGGGTTCCCCAGCCTAATCGCTTAACAGGGTAGCCAGCACGATTGCCCTCAATAAAGCCATCACCAATGCTCCCCAAAACTAACAAGCTGGGGTTGTATTCGATATCAACTCCACGATAGGGAAGGTTTTCGTAGGTGACAGCCCCTGCAATCAACCCGTTAAACTCTGGTAGCTCCCACTCTGCGAAACACAGTGGGCTGAGTATCGCGGAGATAACAAAAGCGACGTGCTGCTTGATGTTGCTCATCTAGCAATTACCTATCTAAATAACAGTTTGCTTTTAGTGATAGATATTTAAGAAAAGTTCCCCAATCATTTTTTGTGTTGCGCACAGAACTTTTCCATTACTGATGTTGTCACAGCTGCTTCAAATTCGAGGAGCAGTAATGAAAAACAATTTAGGCAAGATCGCAATGATTGGGTTGTTGGTGGTCGCGGGAGCGGGCTGCGCAGCAACTCCGGGCACACAGGCAAAGTCGGAAACGGTTGTTTGGAATCCTGGCGTTGATGTTGAAGCGTTCTGGCAAGACTATGCCAAAACTAAAGGAGGCCTTACCTGGGGTAAGTCCTCTAGTTATCCTGAGTATGAAAAGGTTAAAGAAGGGGATACGCTGCTTATTCAGCTCGAACAGGGACCATGTTTAATGGAGTTTTTCCATAGCCGTTGGCGCCGAGCCAACGACGTACGTCGTTGGGATCCATCTATTAATGAATATGGAGGCTGCCCTTATGTGTTTGAATAAATCACGCAGGCTTTTCCACCAGGCGCATCGAATGCGCCTTTGCCGTTGGTGTCGATAAAACCGAATGACTCGTGAAATCCCATCTTGATATCACTTGAGAGATCATTCTTCTCTGATGGATCTACTCCATTTCAATGATAGGAATAGTCAATTGTTTGGCTTTTTAAGATCTGGGATTCCAAGAAAACAGATAACCATCTGTTTTGCATTGGCTTTTCTAGATGGGCACGCGCTTTGCACTATTAGCTCTACAACCAAGTCATACCGTCAGGAATTTAACAGGTGGTTCGGTAATGAGCGCACAAGCAGCCAAAGTGAATACAGCAGAAAACTTCATCGAAGAAGCCTCACCTAACAAGGCGAACTTCAAAGATCAGCTAAAGTCCACGATCGATGTGTTCAGTGATCTTTCATCAAAGCTAACAGATTCCTACCAACAGCTTGAACAGCGGGTTACTGAATTACAGGGCGAACTTCAAGAAACCGATCGACTTCGTGAAAAAGAGCTCACAGAAAAAGAGCAGCTAGCAGTTCGTTTAGAGCGTGTCTTAAATGTCATGCCAGCAGCCGTTATTACCCTAGATGGCAACGGTGTCGTGATTCATGCGAATTGCGCAGCAAGAAAAATGCTGGGCGAGCCTTTAGAAGGACAAAGATGGATAGATATTATTAACCGTAGTTTCCTACCTGATCCTACAGATGGTCACGAAATTGCGCTTAAGAATGGTAAGCTTGTTAGCTTGGCTACGGAATCTTTAGGTGACGAACCAGGTCAAATCATTGTGCTTAACGACCTAACTGAAACCCGCAAGCTACAAAAGCAAGTCAGTCATCACCAGAAGCTTTCTGAAATGGGTAAAATGACCGCATCATTAGCCCATCAAATCCGTACACCGCTTTCTACAGCGTTAATCTACGCCGATCATCTTTCCCAACCAAAAGTGGGCTCAGTCAGAAAAATTCGCTTCGCACAAAAACTCAAAGAACAGTTGCTACACCTGCAAAGTCAAGTGAACGACATGCTGATCTTTTCTAAAGGCGGCATTGTGATTGATGAGTTTGAACATGTAGGTAAATTAGTTTGTGAGCTTACTGAGCGATTCGATGAAATCTCCATGCGCAAAGGTGTCAATGTCGTTACAGATATAGTGACGCTGGGTATGTCGATTCAATGCAATCGTGATTTATTAATTTCTGCTTTTACCAACCTGATCGAAAATTCCATGCAGGCAATGTTGGAAGCAGGTACGGAGTTTCCTACCGTAGTGGTGCGAGCTCAAGAGCATCCTCAGGGCGTTGTGAATATTCAGGTTATCGATAATGGACCTGGAATTCCTGAAGACATTATTAATCGTGTTCGCGAGCCATTCTTTACAACAAAGTCTACTGGTACTGGTCTAGGTATGGCTGTGGTGCAGGCCATTGCGATTGCACATGGAGCTGAATTGGAGCTTACCAATCTTCCTGAAGGCGGCTTGCAAGTAGATTTTTCCTTACCTCTTAAGCGTCCCACTCGAACAAATCGAACAAGCAACCCTAAGCCTCCATTGCCAGCTCAAAATGAAGCTGTCACTGAACCTGCAAGACTTTAATTTTTTGGAGAAGGAATTTTGGAGTTTCCCATGATTGAACATCGAATTTTAGTGGTAGAAGACGACCTAGATTTACGAGAAGCCATAGTCGATACGCTTGAAATTGAAGGCTTTCAAGTATTACAGGCTGGTAATGGTCGCGAAGCATTGTCAGTGCTAGAAACTGAAATGGTGTCTTTGGTGATATCCGATGTGAATATGCCACAAATGGATGGTTATCAGCTGTTAAGAAAAATGTCGGTCCAGTGGCCCAGTCTTCCTGTTCTTATTATGACTGCATACGGCAGTATTTCGAATGCCGTAGAAGCCATTCGCAATGGCGCAGTGGATTACTTAGAAAAACCCTTCGAGACGAAAAAACTTATTAAAACTGTCAGTAAGTTTATTCCTACGGAAGTTGAGCAAGACACTGAAGAACCGGTAGCGGTGGACGCAGAAACCCGCCGCATATTCAAATTAGCAGAACGAGTGGCTGCAACGGATTCTACGGTCATGATTATGGGTGAAAGCGGAACCGGTAAAGAGGTATTAGCCCGCTATATCCATCGTCATTCTGATCGAGCAGATAAGCCATTTATTGCTATTAATTGCGCTGCAATCCCCGAGAATATGCTCGAAGCCACGCTTTTTGGCCACGAAAAAGGGGCCTTTACTGGTGCTCATCAAAGTAGCGCCGGAAAGTTTGAGATGGCTAATGGTGGTACCTTGCTGTTGGATGAAATATCGGAAATGGATATTAACCTGCAAGCGAAATTGCTTCGGGTATTACAGGAAAAAGAAGTTGAGCGAATTGGCGGTAAGAAAACAATTCCGCTGGATGTTAGGGTGCTCGCGACAACTAACCGTAACCTGAAAGAATATGTGCAAGAAAATAAGTTTAGAGAAGATTTATATTACCGCTTAAACGTATTTCCTTTGATGTGGAAGCCTTTGCGTGAACGTCGCGACGATATTGTGCCCATTGCGGAGCGCATTATTCGCGACAAGCAAAAGGATTCAGAGGCGCCAATGTTATTGGATGATTCAGCTAAGAGCAAACTCTTGCGGCATCCTTGGCCCGGTAATATTCGTGAGTTAGATAACGTGATTCAAAGAGCGTTAATACTAACCCATGGCCCTATTATTCAAGAGCAAGATATTTTGATTCTCGAAGATGAAGCTGTTGCACCATCGCAGCAGTCAGATTCTTGTCATTCAGTTGCTTCCATGGATGTGATGCATGAGGAGCTTTCTGCAAGCAGTATGTTGGGTGAAGATCTTAAGAAACGAGAATTCGAGCTGATTCTAGATACTCTGAAATCCGAGCGAGGTAGTAAAAAGAATACTGCAGAAAAACTCGGCATTAGCCCTCGTACCTTGCGTTACAAGTTAGCCAAAATGCGTGAATACGGAATCGATGTAGAGGTTGCTTAGAGCGCTCGTTATTGAAGTGCTCTATTTAACTCATCTTTGTTTGTAAATTGGCATGAAGATTGAAGTATATCTATTGAGAAGTTTTTACGACAAATAACTGACATATAGCTATCCAGAAGCAAGAAACAATCGACAAGCAGCAACCTTTAAGGTGGGAGAACAGAGATGGCATTGAACGTTGAAATGAATCGAATGCTAGCGCAAATGAAAGCCATGGAACAAGCGGCTTCATTAGACCGTGCTAAACCCACTAATTTAGCTCCACCTAGTGACCAACCTAGCGATAACGTTAACGCTCCAAGCTTCGGAGAGTTGTTCAAAGGGGCAGTCAATCAAGTGAATGAATTGCACCAAGCTTCTGGAAGTTTAAGTAAGGCCTATGTTCAGGGCGAGCCTGGTATCGATATCACTCGTGTGATGGTAGCCAGTCAAAAATCCGGCATCGCGACTCAAGCGATGATTCAAGTTAGAAACAAAGTGGTTGAGTCTTACAAAGAAGTAATGAATATGCCTTTGTAAGCATGTTCATTGTTCTGTATTTAAATCGTTAAATTAATTCGGAGTAGACCATGGCAGATTCAGCAGTTGCCGAGGAAGTCGTAAAACCAACCACTGGTATGATGGCGGCCCTTGAAGGGGCTGGCGGCCTTTCAATTTTGCGTCAGATTGGGTTGATGATTGGCCTAGCAGCCAGCGTTGCTATTGGTATTGCCATTGCCCTATGGTCTCAAGAATCCACTTACCGCCCACTCTATACTGATATTTCCCACCTAGAAGCAGGACAAGTTGCGGAGCTGCTGGATCAAGAACAGATACGTTATAAGATCGATACCGCTTCTGGCATGTTAATGGTTGAATCGGCTCGTATACATGATGCTCGCATTAAATTAGCGCAGGAGGGTTTCCCCACTGGTAAAACCATTGGCTACGAACTATTAGATAAAGAGCAGAGTTTTGGTACCAGCCAGTTTATGGAAAAAGCGCGTTACTACCGTAGTATTGAGGGTGAATTAGCTCGCACTATTGCATCTATGAATCGCGTTCGGAATGCGAGAGTGCACCTTGCGGTACCGAAGCGCTCGGTTTTTGTTAATGATCGGCGTCGACCTTCAGCTTCGGTTTTCATCGAGCTTTATAATGGCCAGTCTTTAGATAAGCCTCAAGTTGCAGCCATTGTTCACCTAGTTTCTTCCAGTATTCCTGAACTAAAAGAATCTGACGTCACGGTCGTTGATCAGCGTGGCAATTTGTTGTCGGAACAAGATAAAGACTCTGATATTGCAATGGCTGCTAAGCAATTTGAATATACGCAGAAGATAGAGGATCGCTTATCTATGCGCATTTCAAATATTCTGGAGCCTATCGTTGGCCCAGAAGGCTACACCGTGCAAGTTGCAGCAGACATTGATTTCAGCATCAAAGAACAGACCGCCGAGTCCTTTAATCCTGAATTGCCCGCTATGCGCAGTGAGCAGACTTTAAATGAATTTGCCGGTAGCGGTGGAGCTAATGGAATACCTGGTGCTTTGTCCAATCAGCCTCCTGGTGCAGTGACGGTGCCGGAACAAGCTGGGGCCGCCGGTGGGGCCGCCGAAGGTGGTCAATCTGGTAACGTTCGACGCCAGGCAACTCGTAACTATGAGCTAGACCGTACTATCAGTCATACCCGTCATCAGGTTGGAAATATTAAGCGCCTTACTGTGGCAGTTGTTTTAGATGATAAGTGGGCGAATGTCACCGATGAAAATGGTAAGAGCACGCGAGCTAAGCGCCCACTAAGTGATGCTGAGATCGAACGTATCAATATGTTAGTGAGAAATGCGATCGGTTATTCCGCTGCTCGTGGTGATAGTCTATCTGTGGTTAACCAGCCATTCAATCAAATAGAGGAAGTTGCTTTAGAGATACCACCGGTAGAATGGTGGAAGGAAACTTGGGTATTAGATATCGCCCGGATGGTCGGTGCATTTATATTGGTGCTATTACTGTTTTTTGCTGTATTACGGCCTATATTTAAATCGCTAGTCAGCGCCGGTAGTGATGACGTGACAGCGCTAGCAGCTGGACTAGATGCCGACGGCTTAGGTGGATTAGGCGAAACGGGCGCAATGGGCGAAGGAGCTGATGTAACATTATCAGGCGGCTCTAATCCATTACTACCTAGCCCCGATGATAGTTATGAAACTCAATTAGATTCTGTAAAGGGCTTAGTTGCTGAAGACCCCAAACGTGTGGCTCAAGTAGTTAAGACTTGGTTGAAGGATGAGTGAGAATAAACCTGGTCAAGATAAATTAGCAAACCTCTCGAGTGTCGAAAAGGCTGCAATTCTTTTGATGTCCCTCGGTGAAGATAACGCTGCCGAAGTGTTAAAGCACATGGGGCCAAAAGAAGTGCAGCGCATTGGTTCCACCATGGCGGGCTTGCAAGATATCGACAAAGGCCAGGTGGAAGGTGTGATGGACGAGTTCATGACAGTAATTCGAACTCAAACCTCACTAGGCGTCGGTGCGGATGGCTATATTCGCAAGATGTTGAATAATGCGCTGGGCGAAGATAAAGCCTCTAGTCTTGTCGACCGGATACTAACAGGCGGTAATACCGCAGGTTTAGACACATTAAAATGGATGGATGCGCGTTCAGTATCTGACATTATTCGCTTTGAACATCCACAAATTCAAGCCATCGTCATTGCCTATTTAGATTCAGATCAAGCTGCAGAAGCATTATCTTATTTTGATGATCGTGTCCGTTTAGATATTTTGATGCGTATCGCTGCATTAGAATCTGTGCAGCCACAGGCAATGCAAGAATTAAATGATATTCTTGAAAAACAATTTGCCAAGCAAACCTCTTCAGCGTCCACGGATTTGGGTGGCACCAAGTGTGCGGCGGATATCATGAACTTCTTGGATACCTCAACCGAATCACAAATTATGGAAGCTATAAAAGAGACTGATGAAGATCTCGCACAAAGCATTCAAGATCTTATGTTCGTGTTTGATAATCTTGCGGATGTTGATGATCGCGGTATTCAAGCGCTAATGCGAGAGGTTTCCTCTGAGTCACTTATTCTCGCCCTTAAGGGCGCAGACGAGGTGGTTAAAGAGAAGATCTTTGGCAATATGTCTAAGCGTGCTGCCGAATTGCTGCGTGATGACTTAGAGGCAAAAGGCCCTGTGAAAGTTAGTGAAGTGGAAGGTGCACAAAAAGAAATTCTTGCGATTGCTCGCCGAATGGCCGAGGCCGGTGAAATTGTACTGGGCGGTAAAGGCGGAGAAGAAATGATTTAATGGAAAAGCAAAAAGATTCTAAGAACGCTCCTTTTCTTTCGAAAGAAAATTCATCGGAAGAAACCCTTTCTGCGTTTGAGCGTTGGGAATTACCCACCATGGATGGCGATATTCCCAAAGACAGTCATGGCAACGCTTTTTCTTCAGAGTTCAAAAACATTCAACCTGTTGCTCCCTCGAATCAAAACCAACCCAGTGAAGAAATTGACGAAGAGATCAAGCCTCTCACTGCAGAAGATCTTGAGGCTATTCGCCAAGCAGCCTTTGAGGAAGGCAAGGCGGAAGGCGAGCAAGCGGGCTATAAAGCCGGTTATGATCAGGGTTATAAAAGTGGGGAAGCAGACGTAAAAGCAGCGACTACCAAATTAGCACAGATCAGTCGCGCTTTATTAGATCCCATCCCTGCTCAAGATGATGAATTGGAAGCTGCGCTGCTTGAGTTAGTACAAAATGTTTGTACACGTGTGGTACACCGTGAACTCAAGGCTGATTCAAGCTCGATCCTTCTTATTGTTAAAGAAGCCCTAAATTGTTTGAACCATGGTTCTGAGCGGGTACGTATTCATTTGAATCCGCAAGATTCTGAGTTTGTTATCGAGAGCTTAAAAGACTCAGGCGATTGGGATGAAAGCTGGCGCTTTTTAGCCCACCAAACGATCAGTCCTGGTGGGTGTATAGTGGATACCGATAATGCCGTGATTGATAGTCGCGCCGAAAAGCGTTTGGCAACCGTTATAAAACAGGTTTATGAGCAAGACCCCAAGGCACTAGATCAGGAAGAGCAACCAGAAGCAGGGTTGGATCAGCTGTTGGGAGAAGTTAGCGCCTTTGAAGAAGATGAAGACAACTCCGAAATCGAAGATACAAATAACGATGATAAAGATATTGAAACTCCAGACGATGAGGATCATCCGTAATGGTCGCCTCGTTAGAATCAAGAGAACCCATTGCCAATCGGATAAAAAAATACATTCCCTATAGTCACGCGCGCCCGCATGTTACGGTAGAAGGTCGTTTAATTCGCATGGTGGGTTTAACTTTAGAGGCAGAGGGCTGCAGAGTACCTATTGGAGGACATTGCACGATCCGTTCTACGAACGTGGCAGATGTGGTTGCTGAAGTTGTAGGATTCTCTGGGAGCAAAATTTATTTAATGCCAGTTGAACCTGTGTCTGGTTTAAAACCTGGTGCTCGTGTTATTCCCCATCGTGGTGTTGCCCAAGTTCCGGTTGGTGATCAACTGTTAGGACGCGTGTTGGATGGCCGAGGTTTTCCATTAGATGGTAAAGGGCCTCTAGACCTTTCATCATCTGTACCTCTTGCTAGACCACCTATTAACCCTTTGGATCGTCAACCCATTTCAGAGCCTATGGATGTCGGAGTTCGGGCAATCAACAGTCTGTTAACACTAGGTCGTGGGCAACGCATGGGATTGTTCGCAGGTAGTGGCGTAGGCAAAAGTGTCTTGCTGGGTATGATGACTAAGTACACCACTGCTGACATTACTGTTGTGGGCTTGGTAGGAGAGCGTGGTCGAGAAGTTAAAGAGTTTATCGAGCATATTTTGGGTGAAGAAGGTTTACGGCGTTCAATCGTGGTGGCTTCTCCAGCAGATGATTCGCCATTGATGCGAATGCATGGTGCGATGATGGCCACTTCTATTGCAGAGTATTTCCGTGATCAAGGTAAGAACGTGTTGCTGCTTATGGACTCACTAACGCGCTATGCCCAGGCGCAGCGTGAAATTGCATTATCTGTCGGTGAGCCTCCTGCTACAAAAGGTTATCCGCCTTCGGTGTTTGCAAAATTACCTGCGTTAGTTGAGCGGGCTGGTAATGGTGTTGAAGGTGGAGGGTCTATTACTGCTTTCTATACGGTACTAACCGAAGGTGATGATGTACAAGACCCAGTGGCTGATTCCGCACGTGCTATTCTCGATGGTCATATAGTTTTGTCTAGACGTTTGGCCGAAGAAGGGATGTATCCGGCTATTGATGTTGAAGCGTCCATCAGTAGGGCAATGCCCAATATTGTTAATGAAGATCATTTAAATAAGGCGCAATTGTTTAAACGTTTATATTCCCGCTACGAGCAAAATAAAGATTTAATTAGTGTCGGAGCCTACGTACGTGGCAGTGATCCGGAAACAGATGTAGCTGTTAGTAAAATCGGAGAGCTTAAAAACTTCATTGCCCAATCTATTAGTGAAAGTGTTAATTTTCAGCAGGGAACTGAGCAGCTCAATACCTTATTTGCGATGCCTGGCTCATGAAACGTTCCAAGCGTATGCAGCCGGTGAGAAAGCTCAAACAGCAGGAAGAGCGCACGAAGGCCCAGTACTTCGCTAAAACTCAACAAGAAGTCCAACGTGAGCAAAGTCAGTTGGATATGCTTATTAAATATCAAGGGGATTATTTCAATGGCCTTTCTAAAGGCCGAGATCAGCCGCAAAGTGTTGGTCTTTCGGCTCAACAGCTGGATAAGTATCAATTGTTCTTGGCCCGTCTCCATACTGCCATCGAAAATCAGCGGCAAGTACTTGTTCTAAAAGAAAAAGCGATGGAGGCTGCAAGGCAAGAATGGGCGGCGGCCCATGCCCGTTTGCAGGCCATGGACAGCCTTATCGATAAAATGAGAGACGAAGAAGCTAGACAGGAAGATAGACAAGAGCAACGCATGATTGACGACCTTCCATTAAGAAATAATCGTTATGATTGATTCGCTTTATATAATTGTTTGTTTCAATAGGTTGCTTAAAATTGATAAGGACACAATTTTTAGAACCCTTATATTCCATAATACCTTTCGTTCATAGCAATTCCTCATAACTACTTGATCCTTAGAAAACTAATCGAAAAAACGCGCTAGCAGATACCCGTGTGGGGTCTATCCTTTTTTAGAGGAGCACTACTGTTCAGTATGTGCACACTTTTTAATTGTGAGAATGTCAAAGTGTCTGAAGTCAATGTGATTGAACTGAATGATGTTGTTGATATCAGCAAGGTGGAAACCCTGTTGGAATCAATGAAAAAAACCGCCGATCTTGGGGGGGAGGTTCAGGTTGATGTGAGCCAGGTTAAGCGTATTGATACCGCTGGCCTGCAGCTGTTGTTTAGCTTTCAAGAAACGCTTAAGGCCCAACACGGCAGTGTAAAGATTTCTAATCCCTCGGACGAGTTTATGAATTGTGCTCGTTTGGTGGGTTTCGACAAAGTTCTAGCATTTAGTTAACCAACATTCGGCAAGAGTGTTACACGGAGAAAAAGCATGGCAAAAATACTTGCAGTCGATGATAGCGCTTCTATGCGGCAAATGGTGAGTTTTACTCTACAGGGAGCAGGCTACGATGTAATTGAAGCAAGCGATGGGCAGGAGGCTTTCGACAAAGCTAAATCCCAAAGTGTTGATTTGGTGCTATCGGATGTAAACATGCCAGTGATGGATGGTATCACTCTGATTAAGAATTTGCGTGGTTTGGACACTTACAAATATACGCCAATTCTAATGCTTACTACTGAATCAGCGGGTGACAAAAAATCCGAAGGTAAAGCTGCCGGTGCTACTGGTTGGATAGTTAAGCCTTTTAACCCAGATCAGCTTCTTAACACGATTAAGAAAGTGATTGGTTAGTAAGCGGTTAGATAACGATTAGTTAGTCGGGGTTGTGAATGAGCATTGATCTTAGCCAGTTTCACCAGATCTTCTACGAAGAAAGCTTCGAAGGCCTGGAGGCGATGGAATCCTGTTTATTGGATTTAGATACGGACTCTGTAGATTCGGAAACCATAAACACGATTTTTAGAGCCGCACACTCCATTAAAGGTAGTAGCGGTACGTTCGGTTTTACTGAAATTACTGAATTTACCCATGTGTTGGAAACCCTGCTCGATCAAATTCGTGAAGGTAGTCGCCAGCTGACACAAGCTCATGTTGATTTGCTGCTTCAGTCGGTGGATTGTCTGCGCGGAATGCTTTCTCATCTGCAAGCAGGTGAGCCTGCCGAGAGTGACGTTGCTAAGAGTTTGATTGATAGCTTCAATGCCATTTTAAATGGCGAGGAAACAGCGGCTTCCGAACCTGACGACGACCAAAGTAATGCAGCAACGGTTATTGATGATCAGCCAACAGTCTCGACTGATAATCGCGCTGAGAAAACCGAATATGTGATTCGCTTCAAGCCCGAACTTGGCATGTTAAGAACAGGAAATGAGCCAACTCGCATGTTTCGTGAGTTGGCTGAATTGGGGGAGATGGATGTCACCTGTGATATCGAAAAGGTTCCCTCTTTCGACCAGCTATCTCCTGAAGATTGTCATGTTTCCTGGGAAATAAACTTATCTACTGAGAAAGAGATGAGTGACATTCAAGAAGTCTTTGAATGGGTGGAAGACGATGCGGTTATTGAGATTGATATGGTGGCTGGGCTGTTTATTGATCCGCCCACAGATGCCGCCGAGCAGGTTAGTCAAGCTCCTCAGGAAGAGCTTGTAATAGAGGCTAGTTCAGAAAGCGATAAGAAGGCAGCTAAGCCTGCTGCCAAACCAAAAGCCAGTACCAAAACACAAGAGTCCACTTCTATCCGAGTTGGCACCGACAAAATCGACAGCTTGGTGAACTTGGTGGGTGAACTCGTAATCACTCAATCAATGCTGGGCCAGTTAGGTACAGACTTTGATCTTTCGAAATTAGCTAAGCTTCAAGAAGGTTTGGCGCAGTTGGAGCACAATACTCGAGAGCTGCAAGAAAGCGTGATGCGTATTCGAATGTTGCCCATCAGCTTTACTTTCAGTCGCTTTCCGCGAATGGTGCGTGACCTGTCCCGTCAACTTGGTAAGCAAGTTGATCTGAAGTTAATGGGTGAACAAACCGAACTTGACAAGACTGTGATGGAAAAGATTGGCGATCCCATGGTGCATTTGGTTCGCAATTCATTAGATCATGGTTTGGAGACCCCAGAAGAAAGAATTGACGCGGGTAAACCAGAAACCGGTATTGTCACCCTTAATGCTTATCATCAGGGCGGCAACATTGTCATTGAAATTATCGATGATGGCCGCGGTCTGGATCGAGATAAGATTCGTGTCAAGGCCATTGAAAATGGCTTGATCACTGAATCAGATCATTTATCAGATGATCAAGTCTATGATTTAATTTTCCAACCAGGATTTTCTACTGCTGATGCGGTCACCGATGTTTCTGGTCGGGGTGTTGGCATGGATGTGGTTCGACGCAATATTCAAGAATTGAATGGTAGTGTTGAAGTGCATTCAGAGCCTGGTTTGGGATCCACCTTTACCATTCGTTTGCCGCTAACGCTGGCTATTCTAGATGGCCAATTAATCAGTGTAGGTGTTCAGACTTATATTATTCCGCTGGTATCGATTGTTGAATCATTGCAGGTAGATACTTCGCTAATTAATCATGTAGCGGGTGGCTGTGATGTGTTTAGGCTGCGGGATGAATACATCCCCATTATTAAGTTATGGGAAGTATTTGGCATTGAGCCAGCGTCTAAAGATATTTCGGACAGTTTGCTAGTGGTTCTTGAAGTGGGTTCTTCTAAGGTAGCGCTAGTGGTTGATGACCTTTTGGGTCAGCAACAAGTTGTTATTAAGAGCATGGAATCCAACTATAAGAAAATCGAAGGTATTTCTGGTGCCACTATTTTGGGTGATGGCACTGTGTCTTTGATTTTAGATATCACGGATTTAGTTTATATGGCTGGTATACATCACCAGCAGTCGAGGATTAGTCATTTAAAAGCAGTTGATGATCATCGCGCTGCATAGCGTATGGCATTAGGAGTTGTAACATGAGTGCGTCCCCCAATAATTTAGGCGATCAGGATAATAACGTTTCCGAAGTAGACTTAACTTTAAAAGACAATGATGAAGCCGATCAGTATCTCACGTTTATTATGGCGGACGAGGAATATGGCGTTGACATACTAAGTGTGCAAGAAATCCGCGGTTGGGAAAGTGTTACACCGATTCCAAACTCACCGATGCATGTAAAAGGTGTGATTAATTTACGCGGTACGATTGTTCCTATTATCGATCTGCGACAACGCTTCGGCTTAGAGAATATTGAATATGGACCATTAACCGTAGTCATCGTGTTAAAGGTTGAATCTGAGAAGGGCGAACGCATCATGGGTATTGTGGTCGATGCGGTGAGTGATGTGTATGCCTTATCAAATCAAGATATGCGGGATGCTCCAGATCTTGGTGATCATGTGGATACTGCATATATCAAAGGTTTGGTAAACGTCGATAGCAAGATGCTGATTCTACTTGATATTGACGAACTATTAGGGAGTGATTCGATTCCTGAAATCAACATGCCAGCAATCAAAGAAATGAGTCACGAAGCTCACTAATAAATTTTAATCGGAGCATACCATGAAATTTTTGGAAAAAATGAGCACAACACAGCGCAATATGCTGATAGCGGCGATGCCGACTATCGGTATGTTAATTTTCATGATGGGTAGCTGGGACTATGTATCAGCCGCCGTGGCAGCAGAAGGCGGAAGCACAACAGGGTTGCTTATTATTCCTTGCTTACTAGCAATTGGTGCCTTTGCTATTGCGTTTATGGGCGGGAGCAGTGGTGATACTGAAACCGAGCGTTTAGAGCAAGCACTGGAAACCTGTCAGGCTAATGTCATGGTTGCTGATGCTGACATGAATATTCAGTATATGAATAAATCAGTGGTAGAAATGCTGAGGAATAATGAATCTCAATTGAGAAAAGCGCTGCCTAATTTTAGCGTTGATACTTTATTGGGTGGCAACGTTGATATGTTTCATGCCAATCCAAGTCATCAGCGTCGTATGATAAGTGGCCTGAATAGTGTGCTTAAAACCGACATTGAGGTGTCAGATTTAACTTTCGGTTTAGTGGCAACCCCTATCTTCTCAAAGACGGGTCAACGTACAGGTACTGTGGTTGAATGGTATGATCGTACTGAAGAACTTGCTAAGCAAAAGCAGGAACAAAATGCTGCCGCTGAAAACAAACGTATTGTTAAAGCGCTACAAATCTGTGATACCAGTGTCATGGTTGCAGATTCAGATATGAACATCATCTTTATGAATGACGCTGTTCAGCGCATGATGGAAGAAGCACAAGAAGATCTACGTCAAGAGTTACCAAATTTTGATGCTAGCAAGCTAATGGGTGAAAACGCAGATGTGTTCCATAAAAATCCAGCCCATCAACGCGGTATGATTTCCAAGCTGAAAGATGTCTATCGCGGTCAAATCGAGGTTGGAAATTTAACCTTTCGTTTGATTGCAACACCATTGATTGATGAAGATGGTAGTCGAATTGGTACCGTGGTGGAATGGGATAACCTAACTGAAGAATTGGCTTTGCAGCGTGAACAACAAGAAGCTGCCAATAGCAATTTACGAGTTCGCCAAGCATTAGATAATGTTTCTACCAATACCATGATTGCCGATGATGATGGCCAAATCGTTTATATGAATGATTCGGTTCAGGAAATGCTCGTTAATGCCCAAACAGATATTCGCAAAGAATTAGCCGGATTTGACGCTACTAACTTGTTGGGTAAAAACTTTGATGAATTCCACAAGAATCCTGCGCATCAGCGAAACCTATTGGCTAATTTACGTGGCACCTATAAAACTCAAATTGAAGTGGGTGGGCGCACATTTAGATTAGTAGCCAACCCTATGATGAATGACCAAAACGAGCGCATCGGATCAGTTGTTGAATGGGCTGATCGCACCGAAGAAGTTGCAGTTGAAAAACAAGTGTCAGAATTAGTAACCGCGGCAACCAGTGGTAATCTAGAGCATCGTATCGAAACCGCAGGTAAAGAAGGTTTCTTCCTGAATTTAAGTGAAGGTTTAAATTCCCTAGTTGGGGTAACAGAGGAAGTTATTGCAGATACTGCCCGAGTGCTTGATGCCCTGGCTCACGGTAACTTAACCGAGAAGATTGATAAAGAATACAACGGTAGCTACAAAAAGCTTAAAGATGATGCCAACGCCACTGTTGATAAGTTAATAGAAATTATTGGTAACGTGGTGAATTCTGCAAATGCTGTTACTAATGGTGCTGATGAAATAGCTCAAGGTAATGCAGACTTAAGTCAGCGTACAGAAGAGCAAGCATCTTCCTTAGAAGAAACTGCTTCTAGTATGGAAGAAATGACCAGTGCAGTACGCCAAAGCAGTGAAAATGCTGGACGTGCCAGTCAGCTTGCTGAAGAAGCTCGCGATCAAGCGACTCGTGGAGGTGAGGTGGTGTCGAATGCGGTTGATGCCATGGCACAAATTAATGCTTCCAGTAA
>JAKSAW010000686.1 GCA_022361455.1 Pseudomonadales bacterium
GACTATTTATTTAATAATGCAGGTATCGCCTTTGTCGGTGAAGTTGCAGAAACTACTCTCGATCAATGGCAAGCCTTAGTAAATATTAATCAAATGGGGTTGGTTTACGGCACACTAAAAGCTTATGAGGTGATGCGTAAACAAGGCCATGGCCATATTGTTAACACTGCCTCCGTTGCAGGTTTAATGCCTGCGCCTATGTTGACGGCTTACGCTATGACCAAACATGCGGTTGCTGGTTTGACGCTATCTTTGAGAGAAGAGGCTGCTTGTTATGGTGTAAAAGTTAGCATGGTTTGTCCTGGCATTATTCGAACCAATATTGTTGATGGCACAGATATGAATAGTTTAGGCGGTAATAGCAAAGACCCTTATGAGCATTTTGAAAAAAATACTGCGTTTAAAGCTATTTCAGCAGATGAGGCCGCTACCTATATACTCAAGGGTGTAAAAAAGAATCTACCAGAAATAATCTTTCCGCTGCATGGAAAGATTATGGTTAACTTGTTTCACTATGCACGCAGAGCTTGGGAACTAGGCATATCTAAGGGTCTAAAAGATATGGGATTAAATCAAGCAAGGTAATGGTTACCCTAGCCTGATCGAGCCCATTTAACAAACCCCCAGGACGCCATACGAGAGATTGGTTTAACAAAGGGCCTGACAAGCTTCAGCGAATCAAACAAATCATCTCTTAAGACATTGAATGAATTATTCTGAAATTCGAGAATGCGTTGCGATTCACTGGTGTCCATCCAATCACTATAAAACGACTCGTTTCCAAAGTCTTTTTCATCAACGGTGAATCCTGCGGCGCCGAGTAGAGTATTGATCATATCGTACTGGGTAATCTGGCAGGATTTCCCGCCACCAATTAAATGCAGCTTGTTATGAGCTTCCTTTCTTTCGATAGCATTAGCAGCCGCAGTAGCGACATCAGCAGGGTGGATATATTCGATGCGGCTAGTGGGTTTGGTATCTAGCATCATGCGGATGGATTCTTTATCGATATGGCGATTGCGGGTGTCGAAGCACGCTGCAATTCGCAGGATTACCCACGGATTTTTTTGCGCGCGAATCATTTGTTCGCATTCAATTTTATGCCTGGAGTAATTGTCTGTTGCTTCTAAAGAACAATTTACGGTTCTCGGTGGGGGTAAGTCTTGCTTGTGTCCCCAAACTGCGAAAGAGGACGTGAATAACACCAAAGGTTCACTATCACTTTCCTCTATAGCTTCAATTAAGTTTCTTGTCCCCTCAACGTTAACCCGCTGAGCAATCTCCGGATGAGTTTCGGTCATCGGTGGAATAATGGCAGCGAAATGTACGATCGCATCTTGGCCTTTTAAATGAGGCCTGATGCTTTCCTTGTCGCAGATATCCCCCCAGGCTGTTTTGATCTTATTTTTATATTTTTTCTGAACTTTCTTGTTGGCCTCATTGTTTAAGTCGAATGCTGTGATCTCATGACCACGAGGTAAGAGTTCGTCTAATAACATGGATCCGATATTGCCAAATGCACCAGTAACGAGAATTTTCATTTCAGCGAGCCTATATCCCAGGTGGTATCAATTCTTTGGTTGACTACGATTTTTAACAAGCATATCCTGCATACAACAAACGATCAATAATGTTGTATGTAAAAGGCGGCAAATCTATTGATTTCAATATATAGCTAAGCTTGCAGGAGAGAGGGGAGCGTATGTACATCAGCCCAATTATTGAGCCAAAACATATAGATATGGAAGATTTTGATAATTTAGCGATCCACAAAGTGGCCATGGCAGAGCTAGAAAGAATCAAAGAACCACATCGTCGTAAGATACTCGAAAACTTCATTGAGCACGCTAAAGCGGAAACCACTGGTGATTATGAAGCTCTTATCGCTAGCTGTTCCGAAAAAGGGCAGCAATACGCAGTATATGGTAGTTCCGAATTTCAAAAGAGCATTCAACCTCAAGATGTAGAAAGCATGAAAGAGTTTTACCATATGCTGATTGCGTCCAATGTTTATTTGATCCACGGCGAAGCTGAAAAGCTAATTGTTGGCGATGATGCTATCCATGTAGAGTTTATTATTCATCAGTTATACCCAGGAGAAATTATTCCAGCTGCATTTGGATTTGACTTTGGTGAAGAGGGAGAGGTTTACCAATTAACGCAACGTGTAGCGACGACCTTTATTTTTGATGAAGATGGCAAAGGTTGTGGTGAGCACTCTTGGACTGATGGTGAGACCCGTCCGGAGCAGCTTCGCAAGGAGGATCCCCGCAAAGTCCCAGAGCAATTTTGGAACAATCCTATTGAAGGGCCAAGAAAGAAACCTTTTTAATTAGAATAACTAAACCACAATTTCTCTGCATGGGAGATAGCGATGGGAACCATTGCAAGCGTCAAACCTTCAAGTGCCACCAGTCTGCCTCTTGGTCCTTCTGAATCTAGAGCTGCACAGGGTTTAAAAATGGGGCTTGGGATATACGATTATCTGCAAGACAGCACAGATAAGTATGGCCCGGCATTTACGATTCAGCCGCCAGGATTAGATCCCATGGTCTGGGTTTCGGACGTGGATATGGTGAAGGATTTCTTTGCTTTAAAACCAGAGCAATATGATCAATCCAAAGTCCCCATTCCTATCGATTTTGGAAAGGATGCCATTGGATTTATCAATGATCAGTTCCATGCGGATACTCGCAAGATCATGTTAAAGCCTTTAGCGGCAAAACCGGTTACTGATCGGGCTGATGTGATGCTTGAGTTAATAACTCGAGGCATCAATAACCTTGAAGTGGGTGAAGAATACGATCTGACTCGAATAGTGGGAAGCATTACGTTGGATATCGCTACTTATACACTGATAGGAGAAACTCAAGGTGCCCGCTTTGAGCGCTATCGAGAATTAGTTCTTAAGTGGATGTATGAATCCTGCAAAGATTCGATGTTTTTTATCGGCACCATGTATGGGCCAGAAAAGTTCAGAAATTGGTTAACCAAAAAATATAAGTCTAAGTCTAAAAAGGGTGACTTTGGATCTCTTAAAAAAGGTTTTATGCCATGGAGTTATGCGGTAGAACTAAAAGCTACGCTGGCTGATATGATTCGTAAAGATGTAAGGGAAACAAGGACGAACAATGATACTGAGCGGGATGATGTGCTCACGCGCATGGCATTCGCGACCTACTCTGATGGCACCGAGCTAAGCGAAGAAAAAATCATATCTGAAGTGCTGGCGTTGTTTATCGCTGGTTATGAAACTAGTGCCGCAACTGGTGGTTGGTTTGGTATATGGTTGCAGAAAAATCCTGACATCAATCAAAAGATCCGTGAGGAAGTGGCAAACTCGATTGCGGAAGAAGGCAGACTGAACCCACATACCATTGCGGATAATAAATACATCAGTGCCTGTTTAAATGAATCACAACGATTGACCCCTTCAGCAGTGGGAACCATGCGGCATTTAAAATATGACACTAAGATTGGCTCCATAACGTTACCAGCTGGCACCAATGTATTAGCGAACGCGTACATTGTGCATCGAAATCGACGGGTGTGGGGTGATGATGCGCTAAACTATCGCCCGGAAAGATGGTTAGAAGTGGATTGCCGACCCAAGCCCTATGAGTTCTTTCCGTTTGGGGGAGGGCGTAGGGCCTGTTTAGGATCGGGTCAAGCTAGGCAGCAACTGAGAATCTTGTTTTCGGAATTCGCGAGGCGCGTTGAGTTTACCTCTAAGTTTGATAATAACAACAAGTGGCCGGGTCAGCAGCAGGCTGGTGGACAAACCGTACCAAAGGGCGGAGTGCCAGTTAAGGTAAAATCAATAAAGCCTTTTTAATTGTGGCGGTTTGGGAAGCAAAGCTACTCGTAGTCATGACGCCGAGGTTATAGTAGTGGCTTATTCCCCATTCATAAAAATCATGCTGTGATAGCCCTGAACCATTAGGCTTAATAGCTCGTGCAAGTCGCAATGCATTGCTCCCATAGTCGTAAATCCTCTTCCCACCCATTCCATGTGATCGACACAAATAACAATATTAGCCATCTCAGATTCCTTATATGCTGGACTTTTATGTATAGTGAGTGGCTAAGTGGGTTTGTTTTTGATACGAATCAAGGGCCGTCACGTTAACGTGACAAGTGAATTATTTTTTACCATCTGGTGGTGAAACTTGAATTCTCCTTTCAGTGTTATCATTATTGCGTTTTTGCGATCTGAGCTAGATACCTAAAGGAATTCACGATGTATCCAATGCCAATTGACAGTCTTCCCAA
>JAKSAW010000687.1 GCA_022361455.1 Pseudomonadales bacterium
CAATCTTCAAGTGGTAGAACGATTAAAGCTGATGAGATCGAGTTGCTGGTTCGAGCTTTGTCGATGGGTAAGTTACATCACGCCATGATGGGTACAGCAGCCGTGGCCATAGGAACTGCCGCCGCGATTCCTGGTACTTTGGTTAATTTGGCCGCGGGGAGTGGGCAGGGTGGTCAAGTGACTTTTGGTCATCCATCAGGAACCTTAAAAGTGGGAGCCCATGTTGTTCAGCAAGCAGGGGAGTGGCGTGTTGCGAAAGCAATCATGAGTCGCAGTGCCCGTGTTTTGATGGATGGCGTTGTATGCATACCAGATTCAGCGATATAAAGACGCACAATCAAAAAGACGCCAAACTATAAAGACACAGACATTAAGACGAACAACTGTAATGTGATACGCCGCCTGCTTTAAAGAATTCTTGTGGACGCAATTGGTAGTATTTATTTTCCACTTCTGATGATTGTTCATCGTAAGGCTTAGTCAATACATCCTGTAATTCATGAATCAGCGTAAAGTCACCTTTTGCTGCTTGTTCGTAGGCTGGAACGACAAGCCATTCTCGCCAACTATATTTTGGATTAACTTGCTTCATCTGTTTCGATAGTGCATCAATATCCTGCGTTTCATTGATGACTTCTCTCCACTTTTGTAGCCACTGACTCCATTGAGTTTTCAATGTTCCGGATGCGGGTTGGTAGAAACTTTTTTCAAGGAAATAGACGTCGCTTGGGATGTTTGATAGTTCGCGAAAGAACATAGTGTAATCCACAGAGGTTTTCACCATTAAGCCCAATAGTTCATTGGTGAGTTCGGCATTAAAGGTTTTCATGCCTAGTTTCTCTGCCCACATATGTTCTATTTTTTCTTGAATTACTGAGGAGAAACCTTTGCGAATTTCCTCGAGTTTTTCTAGAGCTTCAGGATTCGATGCAAGTAGGGGTTTTAAGGCGACACAAAACATATTGAAGTTCGCTTCGGCAGCGACAGGTTGGTTGAAGAAAGAAAAATGCTTTCCTCCTCCAGTCCATGGTTGATAGAGCGGATCGAAGAGCTCGCAAAATCCGAAAGGGCCATAGTCCAAGGTAAATCCGCCGCCAGCACAATTATCACTATTAAAATTACCTTGGCAGTAACCCACACGAATCCAATCAGTAACCAAAGATGTTAGCCGGTCGCGAAATTTTTCAGCCAGTACCACCATCTTTGTTTCGGTTGATAAAATCTCACTGATCTCGCCCTTGTATTCACGGTCAATCAAATGCAAGGCAATCATCTCTAGTTCTTTTAGCGCATCAGCATGCTCGACATTGCGCACTCGCCGGCCAAAGAGTTCTAGCTGACCGACGCGCAAAAACGACGGGGCTACACGCGTTGAAATAGCAACGGGATTAGAAACCACGATGTCAGGATCGGTATAAGATGATCCTTCTGAGTACCAGGGGCGGTTTACAGTCTCCGTTTGTGAAACATAAAGGCACAATGATCGAGTGGTTGGAATTCCCAGTGCATGCATATGCTCTTGGGCTAGGAATTCACGAATACTAGAACGTAATACAGCTCTACCATCTGCTCCGCGACAGTAAGGTGTGCGACCACCACCTTTCAACTGCATCTCCCAGCGTTGGCCATTAATGACAGCCTCTAGGACAGAAACGGCACGGCCATCACCATATCCATTACCTGTGTGAAAAGGACATTGCTGGGTATATTCGGTACCGTAAATAGAAAGTGCATAACCGGTTGCCCATCCCATTTTTCGCATAGGCTCTGGGACATGGGAAACGTCACCAGAGAATAATAGGCGGAAGTCGTCGGAATGGGCGAGGCTATCGTCTAGCCCTAAGTCTCTGAACAAACTTTGGCTATGAGCCGCATATATTGAGTCAGCAATGGGCGTTGGTTTTACATTGACGAAGTGCCCAGAAAAAACTTGCCGCGGTCTGTAATCCTCTCCAGTTTCTGTCGATAGAGGGTCGCAGTTAAGAGTGTTCACCAGCGAATAATCAGCTAGCTCAGCTAGATCATCCAGTGTCGTTATCTTTGTAGATGCTTTTCCAAACTGCTGGTTATCCATGCTCTTTACCAGACCGACTTTCTAATAATTACTGTGGTTATGTGTGGAGTTATAACATAATCGTTTCACTGCTTCACTCGGCTACCTAGACTAGAGTAACTGATCAACCCTGGAGACCTTTTATTCATCACTTTGGCAGGCGAAACCATAGTTTATGAGGGCGCGCGCCAGATTTGCTTCTATGCCCATGTTGCTAGGTGTTGAAATCACAGCTTTAATCAAGTTCATATGGTGATGAATATGTTTCAAAGAAACGGCTGCTGTGTTCAGTTATAATTCGCCATCTTATTGCCGGGAGACTGTTTCTGCTCTCTCGCAGCAATCTAACTAAATCAATTAGTAAAAGGTAGTAGAATGTCACGGGACGTCTCGCAACAACTCAATGAAATCCTCTCAAAGCGTATCATGATGCTTGATGGAGCCATGGGTACCATGATTCAACGCCACAAGCTCGAGGAAGAGGATTTTCGTGGCGACCATTATCCAGATCACTCTCACCCTTTAAAGGGGAATAATGATCTTTTGTCGATCACTCGACCTCAGATAATTGAAGACATACATGGCGCTTACTTTGAAGTGGGATCAGATTTCGCTACCACTAACTCCTTTAATGGCACGACCATTGCGCAAGCTGACTATGCAATGGAAGAGCACGTTCACGATATCAATTTTTATGCTGCTCAATGCGCGCGCAGTGCTGCTGATAAATGGACGGAAAAAACGCCTGATAAACCGCGCTTTGTCATTGGTGCCTTGGGCCCGACGAACCGTACGGCCTCAATATCGCCAGACGTTAATGATCCAGGAAAACGGTTGGTGACCTTTGATGACTTGCGCATTGCCTATAAACAAGCGTGTCATAGTTTATTAGAGGGCGGCGCAGACATTATCATGATTGAAACCATATTCGATTGTCTGAATGCGAAGGCAGCACTGTTTGCCGTTGACGAAGTTAAAGAAGAGCTTGGCAGGTCTTTTCCTGTGATGGTTTCAGGTACCATCACTGATGCCAGTGGCAGAACTTTATCAGGTCAAACGGTAGAAGCTTTTTGGGTGTCTATGACCCATGGGCATTTGCTTAGCATTGGCTTAAACTGTGCGACCGGTGCGAATGATATGGCACCCTACATCAAGAGATTGGACAAAATTGCAACGGATTTAATTTCTGCACATCCAAATGCTGGTTTACCGAATGAATTTGGTGAATATGATCAAACGCCTGAAGAAATGGCTAAAGAAGTCGAGACATTAGTGGCCGGCGGCCATGTTAATATTCTGGGTGGCTGTTGTGGTAGCACGCCTGAGCATATTGCTGCGCTTGCTCAATTAGCTGCCAAATATCCACCTCGTCAACGCAAAGATTCTCAACAAGTAGCCTAATCATGACCAAACAAATTCCAGATATGATTTTAAGCGGCTTAGAGCCGCTTGTTGTAAATGAAACCACTGGTTTCGTTAATGTGGGTGAGCGAGCGAACGTTACCGGTTCACGTAAGTTTGCACGTCTCATCGGTGAAGAAAGCTATGAAGAAGCCGTGGATGTTGCCAGGGTTCAGGTTGAAGACGGCGCTCAAATCATTGATATCAATATGGACGATGCGATGCTTGATGGTGTTGCTGCTATGCGACGCTATCTGAATCTTTTAGCGTCTGAACCAGATATCGCGCGCGTTCCATTTATGATTGACTCGTCAAAGTTTGAGATCATTGAAGCGGGCTTGCAATGTGTTCAAGGTAAAGCCATCGTTAACTCGATTTCTTTGAAAGAAGGCGAAGAAGAATTTGTTAAGCATGCCAAAACAGTAATGCGCTATGGTGCTGCTGTGGTGGTGATGGCTTTTGACGAAAAAGGGCAGGCGGATACTTACCAGCGTCGGATTGATATCTGTAAGCGTTCATACGATACGTTAGTGGGCATAGGTTTTCCGCCTCAGGATATCGTTTTTGATCCGAATATTTTCCCAATAGCGACAGGTATTCCTGAGCACGATAACTACGCGGTTGATTTCTTTGAAGCCACAAAATGGATTAAAGAAAACTTACCGGGTGCACACGTGTCCGGTGGTGTTTCTAACGTTTCCTTCTCATTTCGAGGCAACGATGTTGTTCGCGAAGCCATGCACTCAGTGTTCTTATATCATGCCATAAAAAATGGCATGGATATGGGCATCGTAAATGCCGGCATGCTGACAGTTTATGATGATATTCCTAAGGATTTATTAGAGTGCGTCGAAGACGTTGTCTTAAACCGACGTGAGGATGCCGCTGAGCGATTAATTGATTTTGCTGAACAAGTTAAAGATCAAGCTATCGGTGCGAAAGAAACTGACAAACTGAAGTGGCGTGAAGGCGAGCTTCAAGAACGAATTACCCATGCTTTGGTTAAAGGTATCACGGAGTTTATTGAAGAGGATGTAGAAGAGGCACGTCAGCAAGCTGAAAAGCCATTACATGTTATTGAAGGGCCGCTGATGACGGGGATGAACGTAGTCGGTGACCTATTTGGTGACGGTAAAATGTTTTTGCCGCAAGTGGTAAAAAGCGCTCGTGTTATGAAGAAGGCAGTTGCCTACTTACTTCCTTACATCGAAGAAGAAAAACGTGCCTCTGGTGATGAAGCCCAGAATAACGGCACTATTTTGATGGCAACAGTAAAAGGCGATGTACATGACATCGGTAAAAATATCGTTGGCGTAGTATTGTCTTGTAATAACTTTGAAGTTATCGACCTTGGTGTAATGGTGCCACCTGAAAAGATCCTTGATGAGGCTCAAGCAGTTAACGCCGATATTATTGGGCTTTCTGGCTTAATAACTCCATCGTTGGATGAAATGGTGACCGTTGCGCAAATGATGCAAGAGCGCGATATGGATGTGCCATTGCTTGTGGGTGGCGCTACCACATCCAAAGTTCATACAGCTGTTAAGATTGAGCCTGAGTATACTGGCGCGGTGGTGCATGTGTTGGATGCATCAAAATCTGTGCCTGTAGCAACTGCGCTGGTTGGTGAAAATCGATCAAACTTTGTTGCTGACGTTCGCAGCGAATATGTGGACGTTCGAGAGAAAAATGCCAAGAAGCGATCGAAGAAGACGGTGGCTTCATTAGAGCAAGCCCGCGAGAATGCCATGAAATTTGATTGGGCTTCTTATACCCCTGTGACACCCTCGCAACTTGGTGTTCAGGTTATTAAAGATTATCCTCTCGCAGAAATAGTAGAGCGCTTCGATTGGACACCTTTCTTTAAATCCTGGCAGCTCGCTGGTAAATACCCAGACATTCTCCAAGATTCAGTCGTCGGCGAAGAAGCAACAAAACTATTCGATGAAGCGCAAGAGCAGTTGCAGCGCATTATTGAAAATAAGCTATTTCAATGTATGGCTGTTTTCGGTTTATTCCCTGCGAACGGCATTGAGAACGACAGTACTGAACTCTACGCTGATGAGAATCGCGACACAGTGCTGGCTACGCTCCATCACCTGAGACAGCAGGCAGATAGGCCCGCAGATAAACCCTATCGCTCGTTAGCGGATTTTGTTGCCCCGAAAACGTCTGAAGTTAATGACTATATGGGTGCGTTTGCTGTGAGTTGTTTTGGGGCCGAGGCGTTGGCTGAAGAATATGAGGCCAATCATGATGACTACAATGCCATTATGATTAAAGCGTTGGCTGATCGTTTCGCGGAAGCCTTTGCTGAATTATTGCATGAAAAAATTCGCAAAGAAGCTTGGGGCTATGCAGCCACTGAGAATCTCAGCAATGAAGAACTCATTAAAGAGGCCTATCAAGGTATACGTCCAGCGCCAGGCTACCCAGCGTGTCCAGAACACACTGAAAAAGGAACCTTATGGAAGCTGTTAAATGTTGAGGAAAATATTGGTAGTACCTTAACAGAAAGCTTTGCTATGAACCCTGCTGCATCGGTTAGTGGTTGGTATTTTGCTCATCCTGAAGCGCGTTACTTTGGTCTTGGAAAAATTGGTCAAGATCAGGTAGAAGATTACGCACAGCGAAAAGGTATGAACAAAGAATTCGCAGAGAAATGGTTACGGCCTAATCTTGCGTAATACCGTTCCACGGTAAGTACTGAGAAACTACTCCCTCCTGCTAAAGAGGTGGCAAAATTTGCCACCTCTTTGCTTATAAAAACCGTCTAACGAATTAGTTAAAGCAGGTAACCTGGTTCAATTATCAGAAGTAATATCATTTCTGTTTCAGGCTCAAGCTTCGCAATAAACGGTAAGGATTAGCAAGGAGTAATTATGGAGAAAGCTAAACGATTCGTTGATCCGCTGCCGCCTAGGGCTGTCACTTCTATAGACCATAAAAGCGAAACCGATCCACGCGATGTGGGTTTGACCGCTTTGGGCGTCAACGCTATATGGAAATCAGTCGAGCAATGCTATTTAAGCGGTACACACCCTGCGATTAGTGTGTGTGTTCGCCATAGAGGGCAAATTATCATTAATCGCGCCATTGGCCATACTCATGGTAATGCACCTGGAGACCCCGCTAACGCGGAAAAACGTCAGGCCACTCCTGACTCACTTTTTAATTTGTTTTCCGCCTCGAAAGCCATTGCGGCGGTGATAATACATCATCTCGATGAACGTGGTTTAATTAACCTAGAAGATCCTTTGTGCCAATACCTCCCTGAATTTTCAGAAGGCTCTAAACAGCACATTACAATACGTCATTTATTACTGCACCAAGCTGGTATGCCCACTATTCCTAAGGCTGCTTTAGATCTTGATAAGTTGCATACTCAAGGAGAAGTAAAAAAAGAATTAGCTAACATGCCATTAAAATGGCAAGCAGGGCGTCGCACAGCCTATCATGCAGTGACAGCTGGCTTCTTAATGGGGGAGCTGGTTGAAGTTGCGTCCGGGCTAACTATACGTGAGTACTTAGATAGGTATTTTCTGCAACCATTGGGATTCAATACATTTAATTTTGGCGTGCCTGATGAACTCGTTGCTGATGTGGCACCCAATACGTTCACAGGAAGGCCCCTTCCTTATCCTCTCGAAAAACTAGCGCAACGAATTTTAGGGGTCTCATATCAAGAGGCCATTGATTTATCAAACGATCATCGATTTCTAACGGGTATTGTTCCTGCGGCAAACATTATTGGAACTGCAGAAGAAACATCGCGGTTTTACGAATTGTTATTGCGAGAGGGTACCTTAGATAATGTGCAAGTCTTAAAGCCGCATACAGTTCGCCGGGCTGTGGCGGAACAAGTTAATACTAGATTAGATAGAAGCTTGGGAATACCGATGCGCTACAGTTTAGGGTTTATGTTAGGTCGCCCTTGTTTTAGTTTGTACCAAGGGCACACTCCTAGAGCTTTTGGTCATTTAGGCTTGATCAACATTACGGGCTATGCAGATCCTGATCGAGATATTTCGGTCGCAATTCTAAATAATGGTAAGCCAGGTCTCGCTAAAGGCTCTTTTGAGTTTCTAAAGATTATGCGTTCCATTGCGGAAAATATCCCAAGCCAAATGCACTCTTAATTACTTTTGCTAATGCTTAAGAAGATCTCCTTGAGCCATTGATGGCCCAGATCCTGATCCATATTTCGAGTCCAGATCATAAAATAAGGCATTGCTTGTTGTTCGAAGGGGAGTGGATACACATTGATGGGTAAGCGGTTTTTGATGTTTTCTGCAATACGCTGCGATACGACGCCCAGCGCATCTGTCTTTGCTACGATCAGCGGAATGCTGCTACTTAATTGAACCTGACTTAGAATTTTACGTCGGCCAAAATCTTCTAGTGCGACTGTTTCCAAAAACGTTTTATCTGAAAAGCGATGTTTTAATATAACGTGCTTTTCCGTTGCGAATTGTTCGCGGGTGATTTTACCTTGAACCCTCGGGTGATTTTTTCTGGCAATAACGACTAAGCAATCTTCATTTAACGGCTCAATATTAAGTCGAGTATCTTCAGGCTTATGGTAGGTAAACAGAAAGTCCAACTGCCCTTGATTTAATCGGCTGATATTTTCATCGCCAACATTGGGTTCCACCTCTAGGCTAATATTTGGCCCTGCCTTCTCTAAGATCTTTAAAACCCTAGGCAATAGCGTCGCTTCGCTTTGATCATCTAACGCGATTCTAAACGCCCTGTTACTGGTATTAGGATCAAATTGGCGCCTTTCATCTATGGTTGTTTGTATGATTCTTAAAGCATCTTGTATTGGTGGGAGTAGTTCTAAAGCGCGACTGCTGGGAGTCATTCCGTGTCTTGTCCTGATAAACAAGTCATCTTTAAAAGTGTGACGTAGCCTCGTTAGCGCATTACTCACTGCTGGTTGTGTCATATTGAGCCGTTTCGCAGCAGCCGATAGCGAATGCTCTTCCATAATGGCACTGAAAATCACAAGCAGGTTGAGGTCGACGCTTCTTAAATGAGTATCCATCATTATCGGGTGTTTCCATATATATATGATAAATCTATATCTTAAATATAATATATCAATTTCAAATATGTGGCTCGCAGATGATACGCTTTAGGTATAGAAGTTACCCCTGAAACATCCAGAGGCCCTAATAAGTGTTTGATATACAAGCTATTATGGAATCAATTTCAATCCATTCCGCTAACCAGGTTATGAGCGCATTACTCTTCAGTTTAATGTTAGGGTTGTTGTGCTATGAGTTCTTTTCTGGGCGACTTAGTGGTGGTAGGCGCACTCTGATGGACTGGAAAATGTCGGGCATTAGTTTTGCGATGGTAGGTTTAGTGCAGCGGCCCTTGGTATTTGGAGCCTGCTATCTATTGTTGGCTATGTTGTTACCGAATGGATTGGGTGGAGTTCGAGAATTCAGTCAAGAATATTTTTGGTGGTGCTTGTTAGGTTTTCTCGCTATTGATGAATTCTTACATGGTGGCACTCATTATTTTTCTCATATGAAATCACCCAAAAACAAATCCCTGGCTGCTATACAGCGGTTTATCAAACGTGCCCATCGACCACATCATTTACATGGTGGAGTAGATAGCAAAGGTGAGATAAGTGCTGCTCATGCCCCAGTACAGCATTGGGCCTTTCTGTTTATATTACCCAACTACTGGTTTGGTGCGTTGGTGTTATACATGGGGTTTGTGGAAGTATTTTTTGTGGGAACTTTTATAAAAACCGCTTGGGTTTTTCATGTGCACACCAATTGGAATTATGATCTTTATTTCCTTAACCATAAAAATAAGTACGTGAGAAAAGCTATGTATGGGCTTTGCCATATTTTTACTTTTCCCACTCAACATCATCAACACCATAGCCGTAGTAAAAACTCCGCAAAGAATATGCAGAACTTTTTTGCTATTTACGATTGGTTGTTCTGGAACACGCTCGTGATCGAAAATGAACGGCCTAAAATCTACGGCTGGCGTCAAGCCCCAGCGGAATCCGAAAGCGCGTTGTTCCGTTATTTTAGTAATAAATGAATGTCATATTTAAACCAAGCGCTATAGGACAATCTAATTCTGCTTGGCAGCGAGATTCAAAAGCTCTTCGATTGACCACTGATCGTCTGCATGTTTTCCATACTTGAGCGCAATGATCTTGCCCTCTGAATCGATCAAGAAATCGGCGGGAACCGTGAATTCAGCTTTTACACTAGGGGCCATGGATAACCCATATTTACTAGCACCCAAAGCTGCATTCTTCACTGCGCCCGGGCTCAGTAGCGCTTTCCATGAGGGCTCAAGGCCAAATAGCTCGTATAACTTCTGATCTGGGTCAGCAACGAAGTCAAATGAGCTGTTGAATTTGTTTTCAAGCAACTTGTCTTCACTTGTACTAAAGACAATGACTTCTTTTATGCCATGCTTTGCTAATTGCTCTTCGCTTTTCACCAATGAATGGACATGCATACTGCAAACAGGACATCCATAAAACCTTCGAAACTGTAGATGGATTAACTTCCCTTTTTCAGGTAGGCCTATAGGCTCGTCATGAATATTGCTGATGCCTGAAAAAGAAATTACTTCGCCTACGGTCTTCCGGTTCATAGATAGAGATCCTTCTAAAACAACTCTCATTGACATACGCTAGGTCGCATCAAGCTAACCTAGCCCCAACTAGTACAACAAAATACTCATGCCTTCGCAAATACGATCTAAAAATTGTGTTGTTCGAGATTATCGAACGATATCGACTAAATTATCAAATAGACTGAGAAGCAATAAACGCCAACAATGATCAGCAGTACAGATAAATCCAGGTGCCCAGAGCCAAGGCATTGAAAATGTAAATGTCTTGGAAAGAGCTGGATACCATGGTAAATACTTTAGGTGTTTTTTGTTTAAAGCTTTGAGCTATGAACGAAAGTTTGATTACGGCAAGGAGTCAATGAGTTTGCGATGGTTTAATACGGCAAGTCACTATGGTTTGGTTGCTATTATCATGCATTGGCTTATGGCAATGACTGTCATCGGCTTGTTTGCTTTGGGTTGGTGGATGACCGAGCTTACCTACTATGATGTTTGGTATCGTAGAGGACCGGAATTACATAAGGCGATTGGTATTATTCTATTCGGGGTATGGGTATTGCGATTGTCTTGGAGACAGATTAATGCAAAGCCTTCGCCCTTGGCCCATCACAAACCATGGGAAATATGGGCCGCCAAAATCGCTCATTTACTTCTATATTTGTTAATGCTGTTGGTGTTTGTTAGTGGTTACATGATATCAACGGCTGACGGCCGGTCGATAGAGGTGTTTGGTTTATTCTCGGTCCCGGCTTTTGTTACGGCTATCGAGAATCAAGAAGATCTGGCCGGGGACATTCACTTTTATTTGGCATGCTCACTGATAGGCTTAGCGCTAATTCATGGAATCGCCGCAATTAAGCATCATCTATTTGACCAAGATAATACCTTACGTCGTATGTTTAACCCCAACCTTAAAGATTAAGCGGAGAATAATAACATGAACCTTAAAAAAATGACGTTTAGAGCGGTAGTGCTTTTGTTAGCAATGAACAGCACTGCTGCTTTGGCGGCTGCTGAAGACTATATTATCGATACCAAAGGCGCCCATGCCTTCATTCAATTTAAAATCAAACATCTTGGTTATAGCTGGCTCTATGGCCGTTTTGATACGTTCAGTGGCACCATGAAAATTGATGAAAAGAATCCAGAAAACTCTTCAATCGAGATTACGGTCGATACGGCCAGCTTGAATAGCAATCATGCTGAGCGAGATAAGCATCTTCGTGGTGAAGACTTTCTCAATGTTAAGAAGTATCCGACATCCACATTTAAAAGCACTAGCGTGAAGAAAACCGGAGAGGGTACTGGTTTGCTGACAGGCGAGCTAACACTTCACGGTGTTACTAAAAGCATCGAAGTGCCAATTTCTTATGTTGGCGGTGGCAAGGACCCCTGGGGTGGATACCGTCATGGCTTTACCGGCAGTACTACACTAAAGCTTAAAGATTATGGTATTGACTATAACCTAGGCCCTGCATCTACCGAAGTGGAGCTGTTGTTAGATATTGAAGCAATTAAGCTATAAAGCTAAAACCAGCACCAATGATGATTGGTGCTGGTTAATTCATTAGTTCTTAATGGGAAACTGTTTTGCCGCAAACATGCCTACTAGCATCGCCCCAACAAATATAAAACTATCGGTATTCAAGTAGGCTAGGGATGAAATTGCAGGTCCTGGACAATAGCCATACAGTCCCCAACCAATACCAAAAAGAGCTGCGCCGATAAGTAACGGTTTGTCGATGGCGCTGTTTTCTGGCGCAAAAAACTTTTCAGCCAAAAAGGGTTTACCGCCTTTCATTAGCAAATAAAAGCTGGGTGTTGCGACTAATAAGCCGGCCCCCATCACAAAGGCTAATCCTGGTTGCCATGTACCAGCCAAATCTAAGAAGCCAATTACCTTACTGGTGTCTGTCATACCCGAGAACGCCAGGCCTCCGCCAAAGATACAGCCAGCAATGAGCGCGATCAGATTATTCACGACGAGTCACTCCTCAGAAAATATGGTTAACAATGAATACGGTGGCAAAGCCTGTTGCCATGAACATTAGCGTGGCGGTGACAGAACGCATAGAAAGGCGAGAAATACCGCATATGCCATGACCACTGGTGCAGCCACTACCGACACGTGTGCCATAACCCACAATAAGGCCGGCAACAATGGCAATAATAGGGCCTTTATTACTAGCTTCAGGTATCGCCAAATTAAATACGTTATGAGCTATCAGCGGGCCAATGATTAGCCCCGCTAGAAAGAACAGGCGCCATAGATTGTCTGACTGATTCAATTTATTGATGCCTTGAAACAGAATACCTGAAATACCAGTAATGTGACCTAAGAACGCAAACATCATCACTGCCGCTACCCCAATGAGCAGGCCACCGATGACTGAAGCGATTAGAATCTGCTGGTTAAAAAGAATATCCATCAGTTATATTCACTCATAATACTGGGCTAGTTTTTACCGCAGCTGCGATTGGCAGGAACAGCAACATCCATAAATTTAGGATTGGGTAGATTTAAATTCGCCATAAATTCAGCAAAGCGTTCTTTCGAGCAGATATTCAACCGTGGGTTGTATTGTCGTTCTTCACCAATAGTTGATTGTGTCCAGCCTTTATAATCATGACCGGGATAAACAATGGTCGTGTCATCTAGCTTGAGTAATTTCTTATGTAAGCTTTCATAGAGCGTATTGGCATTACCATTCTGAAAATCGGTTCTACCGGTTCCTCTAATTAACAGAGTGTCGCCAGTGAAGGCATATTGTTGGCCATTATCATTAACGATAAATGAATAGGAATCGTCAGTATGTCCCGGTGTATAAAGAACCTCAATTTTGATATCACCTATCAGGATATCTTTACCTTCTTGCAGCGGATTGTCGGCACAGTCCAGATCACCAGGATTACCTAGATAAGTTTCGGTTCCGGTTCTCTCTCTTAAACTACCCAGGGCTGTAATATGGTCTGCATGCACATGGGTATCTAAAGCAGCTTTTAGTTCAAGACCGAATTCTTGCAATAGCTGCATATAGTAATCAATCTGAGAATCTACCGGATCGATAATAGCGGCCACCTTGTTTTTGGTATCGCCCAGTAAATAGGTGTAGGTGTAAGTCTCGTAATCGAATAGTTGACGAACTAACATAATGCTCTCCTACTTATTGAAGAAAATGAAAATTAGAAACTGGTTAATAAAGTGATACCAGCCATAACCAGCATCAATACGGAAAATATTTTTTGTAAAACAGGACCGGCTAACTTTTTGCTTAGCAAAACGCCTGCTGCAATGCCGATGCCGCAGCCTGTGGCAATTAAAGTAAATGTGTCGAGAGCAACAAAGGCATCACTGAGTAAATAACTCGTAAAACCAGCGCTGCTGATGGCGCCGATCACAACTAAAGAAGTGGCAACGGCTTGTTGAATGGAAATACCCGTTAAAAATAACAGGGTTGGTACTATTAAAAAGCCGCCACCGACACCGAATAAGCCAGAGAGCAAACCGGTAAGGATGGCTCCACCACTGACACCGAGCACACAAGGCAGACCAATTTTAAATTTCTTGCGGTTATTAACACGGCATATAGCGGCATCGTTGTCTTCGGGAGATGAACTGCCTGCACGAACCACACTGGCTGTTTCCGGTTTTTTGCTAGCCTGTTGCCACATGCGTATGGCAATCACCAATACCAGTAATGCGAAGCCGGTCATCAGCACTCGCGGAGAAACCTGTTGATTGGCCCATTGGCCAACAGGCGCAAAGCTAGCGCCGATTACTGCATAGACTAGCGCTGGTAGCCACTCAATATTGCCGCTCCTGAGGCGTGCGAGCGTGCCAAAGATAGCCGCGGTGGCTACAGCTCCCAGTGATAGGCCAATGGCTTGACTGGGTTCCAAGCCAAGAACCAAAATGAACAGGGGAACAGCAAACACAGAACCTCCAGCTCCGGTTAAACCCAGAACGATGCCGATAATGCTGCCTACTACGATTTCCATGGAGGTATCTCTAATTCGTCTACTGAGGGCAAAAGGTATCTTTCAGCACGCTGATAATTTGCTGGGGTGCTTTGCCTTGTAGCTGGTAATAAATGGTTTGTGCTTCACGGCGAGTACTGACCAAGCCTGCCTTTCTCAGTGCAGCAAGGTGTTGAGACAGTGCAGATTGAGATAGGGGAATGCGCTCGTTCAGCTGCCCCACAGTCATTTCCTCATCAATCAAAGAGCACAAAATCATCAATCGGCTTTGATTACTCATGGCCTTTAATAGATTGGCTGCTTGTTCCGCATTGGCGGCTAAGGCGTTTAGTTGTTCGGGGGTGAAAGTAGCCATAACGATCTCATATATTAGGTATTGCTAATATAATACTCATAATCGCTATATTAGCAATACCTAAATTAGAAAAACCTAATATTATGTTGAGTTAGGGGATATAGCTAGATAACTGGCTCTAGCCTCATTGAGGCTTATAACTGGTTAAATTTGGAGTGCTATGAGAACAATAGGTAGACAAAATCATAGCGCTAGCGCTAAGTTCCGAGTAAAACGTTATTAACAAGGGCCATTCGTTTACGTTGATAAAGATGAAGCCCTGGGAGAGCTTAGAAAGCTATGAATTTAGAGGATCGCCCAAGAAACGTCAAAATGGCTTGGGAAGATAGAGCGCCTTTCGAGAAAAGCATCGCTAGTGAATTAAGCGAAAACAAGATTAGCTTACACATTATTTGACTGTTTTCTGCACCAACTTTATTCGCAAGTACCACCATCGAAAGGTAAGGACGCTTGCATCGCTAAGTCTCGGGAATGGGCGCCGACAAACAGTCGATAGCAGCCTTTTGCCATCTGCCAGTTTTCACTTGCTTCGTTCCAATAGGAAAGGCTTCTAGTGTCCAAGGAGAATTCTGCAGTGGCGGATTGTCCCGGTGCTAGGGTAACTTTATCGAAGCTCTTCAACTGACGTGGTGGTTGCCGTTCAGAGTCAGAGGGATTTGGTAGGCCAACATAAAGCTGCGCTGTTTCTGAACCCGTTCTGTCACCGGTGTTGGTGATTTTAACCGAAATGTTTAGGTTAGGTAGTGAACCGCTAATAGTTAAATCACTGTAGCTAAAGCTGGTATAACTTAATCCAAAGCCAAACGGGTAGGCGACAGGGATATCTTGATCATCGAACCAGCGATATCCAACCATGACGCCCTCATCATATTCCACCTCAAATAAAGAACCTTTTGGACCTTTCTTAAAGTTTCCAGGGAAACGGGAGAAGTTGTTGGCATAAAGTGTATCGCCGGCGCTCTCTGGGAAAGTCAGTGGTAGTTTACCGCTGGGGTTTACATCCCCAAAGATGATATTGGCTAAAGCCGGCCCTCCATATTGCCCAGGGAACCAGGCTTGTAGTAAAGCGGCTACATCATGGCGCCAAGGTGTTAATACGGCCGAGCCAGTTTCTAGAATCACCGTGGTATTACTATTGACAGCAGCGACAGCATTAATAAGGCCTTCAGGATCACGGCCGACAATCTTTTCTTCCAAACACGTTAAGCGGTGACAAGTTCGATCTTGTCCTTCACTTGAACTGGTTGCAGCGAACACCAAAGCAATATCCGCGCTAGACGCGGTTTCTGCGGCAGCAGCAAGATCACCACCATCATGATAATAAACAGTAACCCCTGCTGCTTCTGCTCGCTCTGTAATCACCGTACGTGGTGTCAGTAATTCATAAGGCATGACCATGGAAGAACCGCCGCCATTAATAAAGCGATCCGAAGAATCTCCGATAATGGCAAGACTCGTGATTTTGCCAAGATCAACGGGGAGTAGATTATCGTTTTTTAATAACACGGAGCCTTGTTCCGCAGTACTTTGTGCAACCAGGGCGTGGGCTTCGATATCAATGGCTTCTTCATTGGCAGGATAGTTTTTACGATCAATCACGCCGTGGTCGAATAACGTACGTAGAACATTGCCAACTCGTTGATCAATGGTTTGCTCAGTGACACCATTTTCTTCAAGGGCACCTTTGAGTTTTGATTCGGTGTAGAAAATACCAATAGGCATTTCTAGATCGTTTCCAGAATTGGCTGCATCTACAGTATCTTTTTGTGCAAACACATAGTCAGTTAATACATAACCTTCAAAGCCCCATTCGTCACGGAGAATATCATGCAATAACCGTTTGCTGCCGCAGGCAGACTCATCATTTACATAGTTGTAAGAACACATGATGCTATCTAAGCCACCCTGTTTGACGAGCACTTCAAAAGGCGAAAGGTAAATTTCGCGCATGGCACGTTCATCAATTACAGCGTTATATAAAAAACGAGAACCGATCACGCCCGATAGTGGTAGGTAAGGAACCCCAATCAGACCTTCCTGAGTATAAACACCAAAGTGTTTTGCATTAGCAATCACGCCTTCGCTTTCAAGACCCTGCATCCATTGCAAGCCCATTTGTGAGACTAGGTAGGGATCCTCACCAAAGGTCTCGAATACTCGGCCGCTGGTGTAAATTCGCACTACATCAAGGGTCGGGGCATGGGCAACATCGTTACCTTTGTTTTTTACTTCGTTACCAATGGCCTTACCTACTTCACGGGCTAGGTCAGGATTAAAAGAAGAGGCAATCGCTAAGGGCGAGGCGTGTGCGGTGGCTCTGCCTTCTCGCACACCTAAAGGACCGTCGGAATAGTAGACTGGATTCAAACCCAATCTCGGGATTCCGTCAGATACACCAGCAGCAGGCAGGCCTGTGAGAGCGGAGATTAGATTATCCCCGGCCATCAGGCTGAGCTTTTCATCTAAGGTCATTTCGTCGAGGAGCAGGGTGGTGCGTTCCTGAGGCGTCATGGTGGTATCGCACCAGGGCCGCTCCGCGGGATCGCCACAATCGTCGTTGCCAATGCAGCCTGCAAGTAAAGCGCTGGCCATCAGGCCCAGCATTGATTTAAAGCCACTGCGGTATGTCGACATCAATGTCTTCCCCCAAATCTAATTAGTCTTAGATGCCCTGATAGGTCTATTGTTATCGGCTAGTTTGTGTTGTTTGCCGTTTGTAAGGGCATAAAAATCCGAGCATATCACTGTTTGAGGCCCTCAGCTGTCAAATGGATTACATCGCAAGGAGGGCAAAGTCAGCTTCAAGTATTGGCAGAAATGACGACTACTTAACTATATGGAGTATAAAGATATTTTTGCTTTTACCGATTTACCATCACCCCTCTATACTGAAGAGATGTGCTTCATTTTAGAGTTTCCGCGTTATGTTAATTGCCCCACCAGCCGATAACGAATCAGGTCGTATCGAGGCCCTGCTAAACCATCAGATTTTGGATACGTCTCCGGAACAGGGCTACGATGATATTACCGCTATCGCGGCAGAAATATGCCAAACGCCTATTTCATTGGTAAGTCTTGTAGATACGGATCGCCAATGGTTTAAATCACGCGTGGGTTTGGATGCAACTGAAACACCCCGAGACTTGGCATTTTGTGCACATGCCATTTTGCAAGAAGGTTTGCTCATTGTTGAAGATACTTTGGAAGATGAGCGCTTTAGCGATAATCCATTAGTAACCGAAGATCCTAAGATACGTTTCTATGCCGGAGCACCACTCGTCACTCATGACGGCTATGCGTTAGGTACACTTTGTGTGATTGATCGTGAGCCACGCACCATGACTCAAGGCCAGAAAGAAACATTAGCGGCATTAGCAAGACAGGTCGTCAGTCAGTTAGAGCTGCGTATGCATGCGATAAAACTGCAGAAAGCTAATAAATTGCGTGACCATATATTGTCGATGCTATCAAATAATTTGATGTCCGCATTTAATTCCATCAATGGCTTCGGTCATATTCTTTCGCAGCGACTGGACAAATTAACCGGCGAGCAAATTAGAGAGATAGCACGTGATATCGAAGGTGCTGGCGAGAATGCTCATCAGGAATTGCGAAACATCATTGAATGGACCCAACAGAAAGACAATGAGAAAATTACCAAGAAGCAATGGCTTGATGTTAATAGTGCTTGTGAACAGGTCATCCAAATATTGTCCAAACAAGCACATAATAAGAACGTAACCATTCAACTCCACTGTCCCGATGCGTTAGGTATTCATACCAATCCCAGCATATTGCATTCCGTTTTGCTGCACCTGATAGGTAATGCAGTCAAGTTTTCATATGAAGATAAACCCGTTATTGTGAATGTGGTTAAACAAGGTGATCAAGTCAGCGTGAGCGTGGTTGATCAGGGTGTCGGAATGTCCCAAGAAACCTTGTCTAAGCTGTTTAAATCGCAAGAGGCATTTTGTAGCAAGGGTACCTCTGGAGAAACGGGGGCTGGTGTTGGTCATCTGTTGGTGAAAGATTTTGTATCTTCGTTGGGTGGAAATATTGTGGCTACCTCCATAGAAGGGGAAGGCAGTGAGGTAGGTTTTACACTCCCTTGTTCTTAGTGGCTGATGATTGGTACGAAACCGTCATAGCGTTGAATTGCGATACATCTAAGATTCCAGATTTTCAACTCAGCGAAGAGAATGACTTCAGTACCATTGGTGGTCTGTTTGGCTATCAAAGTATTGATTTTGTTGGTCACGATGAGTTCAATAACCGCTATCTTCTCAGGGGCAAGGATGAGCACCTTATCCGAGACTACTTTTTGTCTGGGCCTTTAGAGTATTTTGAAAATAATACTGGCATAGTGCTTGAGGTTTTTCAGGGAAAAATGGTCTTTATAACCTCTAAAAGAGTTGCGCCCTCTAACTATAAAGACACTATCAGTGATACATTCAGTATTTATAGAAAGCTAATTGCTGACGCAGATAGCTTGGAGAATTCTGTCAGTAAACACGCCGTGCTTGACGACTAAAGGAGAACAGATTTGCGCATTCTTGTTATCAATTGTGGATCATCCAGCATTAAATATCAGGTGATCGATGCTCTTAACGAACATTGCTTGTTGAAAGAGACCATTGAGAAGGTAGGCGAAGAGGTAACTATTGATAAAGCCTTAGAGCAAGTAGTTGCCGCGGTTACAGATCAAACCATAGATGCCGTTGGCCACCGAGTAGTTCATGGTGGAGATGAGTTTTCCGATGCAACGTTGATAGATGATGATGTCGTTAATCGCATAGAAAAATGGACAAGCCTCGCACCTTTGCATAATCCATTTAATCTGCAGGGTATCGCGGTAGCAAGAAAGCTATTTCCCAATATTCCCCATGTGGCGGTTTTTGATACGGCATTTCATGCTCGTATGCCGCGTCGAGCTTCTACTTATGCCATCGACAAGCAGCTCGCTGAACAACACAAAATTAAGCGCTATGGTTTTCATGGTACTTCACATAATTATGTGGCCCATAAGGCCGCTGCATTTTTACAAAGGCCGCTTGCTGAGCTAAGAATCATTTCATTGCACTTGGGTAACGGTGCCAGTACTTGTGCGGTGGAGATGGGGCATTCCACTGAAACAAGTATGGGGATGACACCTTTGGAAGGCTTGGTAATGGGTACCCGGGCAGGGGACCTTGATGCAGGCGTCGTTCTACATTTGCAGCGCGAAGCTAACCTCGGTGTTGATGAAGTGGATCAACTGCTCAATCGCAACAGTGGTTTAAAAGGATTATCCGGAATAGGTAATGACCTTCGTGATATCGAAGCAGCAGCTGCTGAGGGTGATGACAATGCCCGGGCGGCAATTGCTAGTTTTGCCCATCGAGTGCGAAAATATATTGGAGCATATGCGTCAACCATGGGTGGTGTGGATGCCATCATCTTAACCGGTGGTATAGGCGAAAATAGCAAAACCATGCGTCGACGGATTATGCAACGTTTCGGATTTTTGGGTATTACCCTAGATGAAGATTTAAACCACGATGCTGAAGTCAGTCATGAGCAACCAGTGATATGCATTAGCGAGCCTCATTCTCGCGTTAAAGTGTTGGTGGTCAAAACCAACGAAGAATTAATGATCGCTAAACAAACTTTGGCCGTGGCACATAAAGATGTGGAGGTTGAAAACCCTGGACCAATTCCTATTGCAGTCAGTGCACGCCATATTCATTTGGACAAAGATACGTTTGCCGAGTTGTTTGGTGAAGATGCGGAGTTAGAACACTACAAGGATCTATCGCAACCAGGCCAATTTGCGGCTACGCAAAAATTGAATTTAGTAGGGCCTAGAAATCGCATTGACGGGGTGCGTATCTTGGGGCCGCTACGATCCAAAAACCAAGTGGAAGTCTCTCGAACGGATGAATTTGTTTTGGGGGTGGATGCCCCAGTAAGAGACTCTGGTCGAGTAAAGGATTCAGCGCCCATGACGTTAGAAGGTCCAAAAGGCACTGTTCATTTAGAAGAAGGACTCATTTGTGCCCGTCGACACATTCATATGCATACCGATGACGCTAAGCGCTTTGGTGTTAAGCATAATGATGAAGTAGAAGTGGCCATCGTGGGTGGACCAAGGGATTTGGTGTTTGGTGATGTATTAATTCGAGTTAGTCCCGGTTATGCTTTGGAAATGCATATTGATACTGACGAAGCCAATGCCGCCGAGTTAAGTAAAAATAGCGATGGTCAGTTAGTCTATACCGATGTTTTAGGGGCTAATGCTCAATTAAAGATTAAACATACCTAAATAAATGGTTAAAACATGAGTCAGCTGATACCAGAAAAAACCAAAGATCTTGATGGCTTTAGTGTTACACGCATCCTTCCTAATGCGAATAAAAGGATGATGGGGCCTTTTATCTTTTTTGATCATATGGGCCCTGCTAATTTTAAGCCAGGTGAAGGTATCGATGTTCGATCACATCCACATATTGGTTTAGCAACCATTACCATCTAGCTGGAACCAATCGTTCGATTTGTCGTTCCTAGCAAAGGACTTTTTACCCACAATAAACCCGATAACACTCGCGTTTTTTGCCCATCGAGCGGCATCGATAAGCCTTTCAAGCTGCTCGTCAGGCATTTGATACTCGCTAAAAGCGCGTGGTGACCAGCGTTCGCTGAATAATTCACTCACTCCTGGTATGGGTTTATGTTGCGAAAAGTCTGAAGAAGACATGCTCACTCATTAAAATCTAAAGAATAAAATCGGTAGAAAGAAATTGTGATTTTCTTTCGAGTACGATGCGCTTAATTAGTTTCCGATTAGTTGGGTTTTCTTTCGCGGCGACTAAGGAACGTATAGAGAATGCTCGAAGTGCATCTGATACTGAAAGAGTGCCTTCGGCAGAGTCTTTGCGACCGGTAAAGGGAAAACTATCAGGTCCCCTTTGGCATTGGCTGTTGATATTGACTCGGCTAACTTGATTGACAAGTGGATCTATCAAAGTTGCTAGAGTATCGGGATCTTCACCAAACAAGCTCACCTGCTGGCCGTAGTTTGATTGGGTGATATAGTTCATGGGTTCGCTAATGTCTGAAAATTCCGCTACAGGAACAATAGGCCCAAACTGTTCCTCGGTGTAAAGGCGCATATGCGCATTAACGGGGAAAACCACTGCGGGATGCATGGCATTAAAGGAAACCTGTCCACCCTTTTGATTAATAATGGTGGCGCCGCCTTTTTTTGCATCCTCTAATAATTCGTTTAAGTAATCGATCTTGCCTGGTTCAGGTAATGGTGTAATTTGTGCCTCTTTATCCCAAGGTGCACCAAGGATTAGCTTATCGACTTTTTCAGTTAATCGTTGTAGAAAGGTCTCTCTAATCGCTTCATGTACAAACAGTAGCTTTAATGCGGTACAACGTTGTCCATTATAGGAAAGCGCTCCTAACAAACATTCATTGACACTGTGTTCAAGATCCGCGTCTGGTAACACGATGGCAACATTTTTCGCCTCCAATCCTAAAACACATCTCAGGCGATGAGGCTTTGGGTGCTGATGTTTTAAAATATCAGCCACCCGACTAGAGCCAATAAAGGCCAGAACGTCCACTTTGCCGGAGGCCATTAAAGGCCCTATCACTTCAGATCCATCACCATATACTGTGTTGACCACGCCAGGTGGAAAAGCGGATCGAAAGGCTTCTAATAATGGATGATGTAGTAAAACCCCTAACTTTGGCGGCTTGAAAATCACAGCATTACCCATAATAAGGGCAGGAATAAGTGTGGTAAAAGTTTCATTTAGGGGATAGTTGAATGGGCCCATACAGAGCACAACGCCAAGGGGTGAACGTCTGATTTGTCCAATCACTTGTTGTTCAATAACGAATCGAGAACTTATGCGATCAAGGTCTTTAAGGGCGTCAATGGTTGCGTCAATATAGTCGATGGTACGATCGAATTCTTTTTCTGCATCTGCAAAGGTTTTGCCAATTTCCCACATTAATAGAGCGACAACTTCCTGTTTGGCTTCCTTTATTTTATAGGTGAACACTTCAATACACTTGATGCGCTCTTCTACTGACATTCTTGGCCAAATCCCACGTCCACAATTGTAAGCCTGACATGCGGCATCGAGAACTTCGGTGGCTTCAGTTTCAGTTAACAGCGGGTAATAACCGATAGTAAGTGAAGCTGTTTCTGTTTGTGCATCTGACTGAGATGCTATCGTTACGGGACTTTGTACCGCTTGAAGATCTCCCTGCCAGGTTTTTAGTTCTCCATTACACAGATAAGTATTTTGCCGGATTGGAAATTGCAATCTATAAGCTACTGGGATGGAATCCTCTAATTCGATTGTCATATCCGTTGTTTCCTCATGCTCTTTAATGGTGCGCTTACAGGGTGGCGTTCTTTAATGATATCGTCATAGGGTTGCTTTTTTCTTACTCGATTTGATTTGGCTAACCTTAAGTTATACACAAGTTTTATTGAACAAATAAATAGCGTTTTTATAGTCGCCCTTTTTGTGTAAGCAGGGCTTTAGGTAACCCAAAACGTTAAGGCCTTTCGGGGGTGTCTTATGGTGCTATAAACTTAGTTTTCTTGAGACATTTCTTACATAACTGATAGTGGAACTTGTTTAGAATCCAGAATGCGACTTCAATGAAGTAACAATACCACTATAAAAATCAAGGAACGATTATGAAGAAATGGACCTTCCCTCTACTGGCATCTTTGATCACTGCCTGTACCTTCACTCCCTACCTATGGCAACAAGAGCGCGATGGCGTTTCTGCTGCCCAGATCCACAAAGTAGATGACAATCGGTATTACATCACCAGTTATCGAGGTTTAGAGCTAGAGGTTTTCCAACTTGATAGCGATGGTGATTTTCAGCTAAGTTCTGGATGCATCCCTCTAGTTGAGTTATTAAGAGAAGGCGTAAATCAACTCTATGATTATGTGGTACTAGATGATGGTGGCATTATTGCGCTCGCTGAGCTAGCTGAAAAAGTTGATGGCTCTGATTCTCATCAAAGCAAACTGCTGATAACCCGATACGAATAATGCTATGCTTTGATTTATGAGCCAAGGCAATATATTCGATAAAATTCCCGATGATCTTTTGAATGAGCAATTCCAAGATATTATCTCAACTCCGGGTGTGAGAATTGAAAGGATCATTTCAAAAGGTCATTCCTCTCCACAGAGTGGCTGGTATGACCAGCAGGAAAATGAATGGGTTATCGTTCTTGAAGGTGCTGGTGTTGTGGTATTTGAAGATGGTAGGGAATTTAAACTGAAGAAAGGCGATTACCTTAATATACCGCAGCATACTAAACACAAGGTGAAGTGGACTGACCCATCGAATATCACTGTTTGGTTGGCAGTGTTTTATTAGTATCGAATTTCAGGAAATGATGCAGGTATATTTTAAAAGCTGACCGCTGAGGGCCAGCTTTTACTGCTTTTATACTTGTGCAAACCAAGGTGGGCAGAAACCGTAGCACTCACCATCTTGGGTAACAAGCTTACAACCGCTTAATCCGACTATAGCAACTAAAATTAATGATGCTTTCGCAAGTGACTTAAACATTTTTCTCTCCTTGAATTGTTGTAAGAAAGTTCACTGTAATTAATTTTTAGCTATTTAGCCACCCTAGATTTGATGCTGTTTTTTATAGGTTTATCTGTTTCAGTCTTCCAACAAGCGCTTTGGATGTTTTCCGTTCACAAAGCCAACAAAAGGTGCGTGAATGCTATAACCAAGTAAGCGTTGAATATGCTCGCTGCATTGCTTTACAGTCTCTTTGGAAATAGAAAGACTGTAGTTTTCTTGTTGCCTTAGCCAGCTATCGCAATATTGGGCTGTTACGCAAAGCCGGCTATTAGCACTGCGATTAGCGCCGCCACCGTGCCATAGGGTGCCTAAAAAGAACAGCATGGAACCGGCCGGCATAACGACGGGAACCTGCGCGGCATCGTCTTGTGGTTTAGGCTGTTCATTACCCCATTTGTGACTGCCGGGAACCATAACTGTTGCGCCATTTTCTTCAGTAAAATCATCAATGGCAAATATTGTGGCAGCGCCTAACGGCTTGCGTGGCCTTGGTACATCATAGATGGCATCATCATAATGAAGAGGCTGTTGTGCTTCACCGGGAAGAATATTGATCACCTGTAATTGCGATAATAAATAGTTGGGGTTAAACAATTGATCAAGAATGTTCAACACTAAAGGGTGATCAACCAGATCATTACATACAAGTGTCTTCTCGAAGGTTGCATAAAGTCGCTGTGTTTTAAAGCCTTCAAAATTGTTGCGGCCACTATCATACTCGAACAAAGGCATTACTGTGTCTTTAATCAGTTGGCATTGTTCTTTTGAAATGATGTTCTCAACAATAAAATATCCATTGCTCTCAAGCTGCTCTATGTATGGTGTGATCTCAACAGCGTCCATAACTTGCTGAGAGCCAGCGGTAGATTTGTATTTGTTTGCTAGCTCTTTCTGGGTATATTGATTGATGTCTTCTACAATCACTTTATGCATCATGTGCCTCGTTAACTGCCTGTTCTTGTGGAGAATGTTAGCAAGTGAGCAGACCTAAACAATGACGAACGCTATCAATAAAATGACCAACCACCTCAGCAATGCTTCAACAGCGGATATCTCCCATACCGCGACAGCACCCGCCATCTTTGTGCTGCAGCTATTTCAAGGCGCTATCGCTAAGTCATTTGATTTAGGGGAGATAGCATCTGTAGTTAAAGAGTTAGAAGCTGAACCAAGTTTGCGTGTGTCGCTTGATACTTATATAGAGTATTTCAAAAACATTCGGGCTCAACTAAATGATGAGCTGCTAGGTTTTTTCCCTCAGCCAGTCCCAATTGGTGTCTACCGTGCTCTTTGTCATGGGTTAATTTATATGCCTAGTGTTAAAGCCTGTATTAAGCATATGAACTATACCTACCGACTCTTTAACAATAACCAAGACCCATTTCAGTTTGAGATCATAGGCGATTCTGTTCGATTTATTGTTAATGAAAATCCATTGCCTACAGAAGCACAGCCATTCTTTCAGCAAAGTATGCTACTAACTCCAATTAAAACGTTGGGTTGGCTGACTGGCACGCCGATAACCCTCAATGGTGTTTCTCTTACCCATGAATCTTATGGCTATGGTGGTGATCTTGCTTTGGTTTACGGTTGCTCTATTGAATTTGATCAAGCAATTTGTTTTGCAGAGTTTTCTAAGCACGTTTTGGAACGTCCAGTTATTCGGCGTGACGCTGAGTTTGTTGACTATGTACGACATTCTTTTGTACATATCATTAAGCAGGATTATGGCAATCGCTTTATCAATCAAGTGAAGCAAGAAATCCTACCTTTAATGAAATCTGGGTTTCCTTCATTAGAGCAACTGGGTAAGCGATTGGGGATGGCGCCGGCCACCTTGTCGCGGCGCCTACAAGAAAACGATACTCAATATAATACGATAAAAGATGAACTAAGGCGTGATGCTGCCATTTATTACTTGACCAAAACAGAGCATTCCACAGAAACTATTGCCAGGGAATTAGGCTACTCTGAATATAGCCCGTTTCATCGGGCTTTTAAAAAGTGGCTGGGAGTAACCCCTAACTATTATCGAAAGAATTATAGTCGCTAGACTTTATTCATCAGCCAATAAAGAATGATCCCATTTGTCTGGTCTTGGAGGCGGTGTGTTAATACCTTCACGGGCTTTAATATGCTGAGCAAGAATTTGTGACCATAGTTTTAGGTAGCGATCAAAAATCTTCTCATTAAACATTAGGTGCAAATCTTCGGCCATACCGCGAATGACCCATTGGGTCAGGATCATTAAATCACTGATTTCGAATTTATCATCAATAGGTTCAAGGTAATGATCTGCGCCATCAAACACTACCTTTACACCAATGATCCATAGCTGGCGCATTATCTTAGCTAATTCAGGGTCGCGGCGGCTTGCCTGTAATAGCTCATTCATTGCTACGTATTCTGGTTGTTTGAAAATATCTTTCCAACAAACATAGATTAGTTCATGCAAGCGATCATCGGATGCTTCCAGTTTTGAAATCGCTTTTCCCAGCTGAATGTAGAGTTGTCGCGCTAGCTGTTCTGCCGCTGCGGCAATCATGGCGTTTTTGTTGGGGAAGTGATGTACCGGTGCGCCGCGAGATACTTCGGCGACCTCGATCACTCGGCTAATGGTGGTGCCAGCATAGCCATCATGGGCGAGGCAATACAGGGTGGCATCTAGTATCCGCTGTCGCATAGCGTCAGCGCGTTCTTTCTGGGTTCGACGTTGCTTGGGCGACTCATCGTTTCGAGCCTTGCTCATAACTTCTCCAGTGACCTCAATTTCCAAATAGTCATTTTATCAACTCCAAAAAAATCTGCTTGACAGGATTATGGCTAATTAAGGTAATCTAAACAAGTTGTACGTACGTATTGTAAGTTAATTGGGTAATTAGGCTCGGGAATAAGCGTTAATAATCAGATGCTTATAGTTAGTAGCCGGTTGTATTTTGGAGATCAGTATGAGTTTTAACACCCCACAAGCTGTGGCACCTATGATGCCTCGCACGATATTTAATGAAGATCACGAAGCATTTCGCAACACGGTTCGGCGCTTCTTTGAGACGGAAATCGCCCCCCATCATGAAAAGTGGGAGGAGCAGCAGCACTTGGATAGAGAGCTGTGGAACAAGGCTGGTGAACTAGGATTGTTATGTTGCACGATGCCTGAAGAATACGGTGGCTATGGTGTAGATCGTCTTTACAGTGTGATCTTGATGGAAGAGCAAGCGCGTGTTGGGGATTCGGCCTCTGGTTTTGCGTTGCATTCCGATATTGTCGCTAACTACATCAACAACTTTGGTTCTGAAGAGCAGAAACAAAACTGGCTACCAAAAATGGCAACAGGAGAAGCCATTGGTGCCATCGCGATGACTGAACCAGGAACCGGTTCGGACTTACAGGCAGTTCGTACTACAGCTGTTGAAGACGGCGACGACTATGTGCTTAACGGCTCCAAGATATTTATTACCAACGGTTATCTTTGCGATATGGCTGTCGTTGTTGCAAAGACTGGTGATGTAAAAGGTGGTGCAGGTAATGTATCGCTATTCATTGTTGAAGCGGATCGCGAAGGTTTTACTAAGGGCAAACCGCTAAAGAAAGTGGGTATGAAAGGCCAGGATACCTGCGAATTATTTTTCAATAACGTGCGTATTCCAAAATCAAACATGCTTGGTGCTGATGGCATGGGATTTATTATGCTAATGAAAGAATTAGCATGGGAACGCATGATGATTGCGATTATTTGTGCAGCGGGTGCTGAATTCGCATTAGCGACTACCGTTGAATATGTGAAAGAGCGTAAAGCCTTTGGCAAACCTGTAGCTGCTTTTCAAAATACCCGTTTCAAATTAGCTGAAATGCGTTCCGAAATTCAGATTGGTCGCGTGTTTGTAGATCGCTGTATTGAGCAAGTGGTGAAAGGGGAGCTTAGTATCGAAGCTGCTTGTGCTGCTAAGTATTGGGTTTCTGATTTATTGAGTAACGTAGTGGATGAGTGTGTGCAGTTGCATGGTGGTTATGGCTATATGCTGGAGTATCCCATTGCGCGTGCTTATGTTGATAGCCGTGCTAACCGTATTTATGGCGGCACTAATGAAATCATGAAAGAACTTATTTCCCGTTCTATTTAATTCATATAACTCGTATAAGAAATTTTGGTTTGAGGGAGAAATCAATATGTCCGGACTACGTTTTGATAATAGGGTCGCCATAGTTACCGGTGCTGGTAATGGTTTAGGTCGTCAACATGCGTTGCTGCTAGGTTCCTTGGGCGCAAAGGTGGTGGTTAATGATCTAGGTGGCGGTGCGTTTGGCGATGGTAAATCTTCTGCTGCAGCCGATAAGGTAGTTGAAGAGATAAAAGAGCTGGGTGGCGATGCAGTTGCAAACTATGATTCCGTTGAGGATGGCGAGGCAATTGTAAAAACCGCGATGGATGCTTTTGGTACGGTTGATATCGTCATTAACAATGCTGGTATTTTACGTGATACCAGCTTTGCAAAAATGACTGATAACGATTGGGACTTGATTTTAAAGGTTCATCTAACCGGTTCTAAGTCTGTCACCCAAGCGGCATGGCCCATAATGCGTGAAAAAGGCTATGGTCGAATCATAATGACCACTTCAGCTGCCGGTTTATACGGAAACTTTGGCCAAGCGAACTATTGTGCTGCCAAGCTAGGTTTACATGGCTTAGCACAATGCTTAGCGGAAGAAGGTCGTAGTAAAGGCATACATGTTAATACCATTGCTCCAATTGCTAAATCTCGATTAACGGAAACGATATTGCCGCCGGATATTTTGGCAAACCTCAAACCTGAAAATGTTAGCCCCTTGGTTGCTTGGCTATGTCATGAGGACTGTGAAGAAACTAAAGGTGTGTTCGAAGTAGGGGCTGGTTATATTTCTAAGCTCCGTTGGGAGCGTACCCTTGGTCATACCTTTCCTTTGGGTCGTCAATTTGACATCGATGATGTGGTTAAAAAGTGGGATAAAATTACCGACTTTACCGATGCCGAACATCCAAAGAACACCAATGATTCTGTAGCGCCTATTTTTGCCAACATTAGTAATCCAAGTCTTGGCGGTAACGAGTTCATCGATTTGGACGAAGCGGTCAAAGGTGAACTGGTGCTGGAATCGGAATACGATGAGCGTGATGTGGCGTTGTATGCACTAGGTATTGGTGCCGCCCATGATCCTCTAGATAATTCAGAATTGAAATATGTGTATGAGATGGGTAGTGATTTTAGTGTGCTACCCACTTTTGCAGTTATGCCGCAATCAGGTGCCATGCTATCTGCTGCTAAAACTGGCCAATTCAGTATGCCTGGTATGAGCTTTGGTCTCGATCGATTATTACATGGTGAGCAATACACCGAAATTCATCGGCCACTACCTGCTAACGCGAAACTGAAACATATCTTTAAATTTAAAGAAGCCTTCGATAAAGACCCGAATGCGGTAGTTACCTTCGCGATCTCATCAGTAGATGAAGACGGTAACGAAGTCGCCTATAACGAAATGACATCGTTCGTGAAAGGCGCTGGTGGTTGGGGTGGCGACCGAGGCCCATCGGGCGATATTAATGTGCCACCAGAGCGTGAGCCGGATGCAGTGATTGAGGAAAAAACCGATGATAATCAAACGCTACTTTATCGTTTGTCTGGTGATTGGAATCCATTACATGCTGATCCAAATTTTGCTAAGGCATTTGGCTACGATAAACCAATTCTTCACGGGTTATGTACCTTTGGATATTGTGGTCGCCATGTCATAAAAGCATTCAGTGATAATGACCCACGTTACTTTAAGAGCATTAAGGTACGCTTCGCGAAGAACGTTTTCCCTGGCGAAACGCTAGTGACTCGCATGTGGAAAGAATCTGATACACGGATTTTGTTTGAAACCACCGTTAAAGAACGTAACGAAGTGGTTATTAAAAATGCCGCTATTGAATTGTTTTCTGAAATTCCAGAAGACAAGCCTGTTGCAACAAAGCAAGCGTCGTCCGGTGATGCTCAGCCTACAGAGTCAGCGGTTAATGAAGATGTCACATTGGATGATGTCTTTAGCGCGGTTAGCCAATATGTGGCTAGTAAACCTGATCTGGCAGAGCAGGTTAAAACAGGCTTTCAGTTTAAGTTTAGCAACCCGGATACCGCTTGGTTTATCGATCTGAAGAACGGTAGTGGCAGCGCGGGTGCTGGTGAAATGGATAAGCCAGATGTGACCATTGAACTGGATACTAAGCATGTCGACACCTTATTCGGCGGCAATATGGGCGAAGTTCAAAAGCTCTATTTTGGCGGCGAAATGAAGCTATCCGGCAATATCATGGCCTCGAATAAGCTAACGGTACTTTCTGGAATGGATCCAGAGTTAGTTGAGCAGGCAAGAGCTAAACGTGTTGCTGCTGGTGGTTCCAACGAAACTGCAGCGCCGCCTACTGAAGCGCAAGACACTGAGATTACCCTAGCGGATATATTTGCAGGTGTTGGTGAATTCATTGCTAGCAAACCGGAGTTAGTAGCTGATGTTAGTACAAGCTTCCAGTTCAAATTCAGCAATCCAGATTCAACCTGGTTTATTGATCTTAAGAATGATGCGGGTGCGGCAGGCGCTGGATTTGTTGAAAAGCCAGATGTCACCATAGAGCTAGATACCAAGCATGTTGATACATTGTTCGGTGGCAATGTCGCGGAAGTTCAAAAGTTATTTTTTGGTGGTGAGCTGAAATTATCCGGCAACATTATGGCTTCAAATAAACTGAGTGCGCTTTCCGATATGGATCCGAAGTTAGTGGAGGCTGCGCGGGATAAGCGTTTGCAAGAGGGAACAAGTGCTGCAGAAGCTAGTGTCACAACCGCAAAACGTGAACCTTCCGCTACTGCAATCTTCGCGGCATTGAAAGAGCGCGCTTTGAGTGGAGATTTCTCTCTTAGTGGAAGTCCTGAAGTGCAGTTCAATGTCACCGATCCCGATACTAGCTGGGTGATTACAGGAGAGGCCGGTAATTGGGAAGTCTACGAAGGTAGTAGTGATTCCGCCAAGACAGTATTTACTATAAGCGATCAGTTATTAGAAGCATTGGCAAAAGGTGAACGTTCTGCGAAGGATCTTTACCAACACGGTGAGTTACGAATCGATGGCGATATGATGCTTGCCCACGACCTAGAACAATTCAAGGGTTTGGCATAGGCCAGCCAAATAACCTAAGGAGAAAACTATGAATCGTCGAGTTAATGTTATCGGTGTTGGCATGACCAAGTTTGCAAAACCTGGCAGTAGTGCTGACTACCATGAAATGGCGCGTGAGGCTGGCACTATTGCGTTGAAAGATGCGGGTATTGATTATTCCGAAGTACAACAGGCCTATGCCGGTTATGTGTATGGAGACTCTACTTGTGGTCAACGTGCAGTTTATGAGTTGGGACTTTCGGGCATTCCTGTTATTAATGTCAACAATAACTGTTCCACAGGTTCAACCGCATTGTATTTGGCAAGGCAAGCTATTGAAGGAGGTTTGGCAGAATGTGTTATCGCGCTGGGCTTTGAAAAAATGGAGCGGGGCGCATTAGGATCGAAGTTTAATGATCGCGAAAATCCTATGGGCAAGCATGTTCAGGTGATGTTAGACAGCCAAGGCTTTACCAGCGCGCCACCAGCAGCCCAAATGTTTGGTGGTGCTGGCAGAGAGTATCGTTGGGAGCATAGCATCAAGCGTGAGACCTTTGGTCAGATTGCTGTAAAAGCACGTGATCATGCCAGTCGCAATCCCTATGCATTATTCAACCAGCCTATGTCACTAGAAGAGATTATGGCATCGGAAGAAGTATTTGATCCTTTGACTCGCTTCCAATGTTGCCCGCCGACGTGTGGTGCTGGTGCAGCTATTCTGTGTTCCGATGAATTTGCTAAAAAGCATGGCATTGATAATCCTGTTTATATCGCGGCACAGGCGATGACAACGGATTTTGCCAGCAGTTTCGAAGAACAAAGTATGATTAAGATGGTCGGCTATGACATGACTAAATCAGCCGCCGCTCAAGTTTATGAACAAGCAGGTGTTGGCCCGGAAGATGTTCAAGTCGTAGAACTTCACGATTGCTTTACTGCAAATGAGTTAATCACCTACGAGGGATTAGGTTTATGTCCAGAAGGCGGTGCTGAACAATTTATTTGGGATGGCGATAATACTTATGGTGGTAAGTATGTAACCAATCCATCGGGTGGTTTATTGTCAAAAGGCCATCCGTTAGGAGCAACCGGTTTAGCGCAATGTACCGAGCTTGTATGGCAACTTCGAGGCATGGCTGATAAGCGCCAAGTGGAGAATGCCAATATTGCTCTTCAACATAACCTGGGGCTTGGTGGTGCCTGCGTGGTGACTATGTATAGAAGGGACTAGATTGGCACCAGCTGATGCAGCTTACATTATTAACGCTTAGGTAAGCTGCATCATTAGGTTTCTGGATCAACTCTAGATTTATGCTGGGTCTGTGGGTGGGATCCAAGTTAGAGAAGAATGATGGAGAGATATCAACACTTTGCCATTTAGCTTATGGTACGCGAAGGTATAGTCAGCACGTGTTGCATCGCCATTGGCATTGACAAAGGTGTAGTGGCCCATATCTTTGTAGCCCAAGCCACCGGCTTTCAAAACAGGGCCAGCAGCGCTTTGAAACTCTATATGCTTCCAAGCATGGTTTAAGAAGCCATTGTCATGGGGATAGTCAGGATTGCCCCCTACGAAATAGGAACGTGCCCCCGCTTCATCAAGACGAATTACATCAGCCAAGGTGGGTTTGAACAATAGTGGCTCATCGGGTGAACCAAAGTCATATAGTCCGAGAAGCGTTTCCACATCTTGATCGATTATGGCTTTGGTCCATGCCCGTTGTGCGTTGACGACCTCTGCCTTTGTCATTTCTTCAAATTTTCTCATTACTAACTCACATATCATAAAATTGTCTGTGGATTTTGTTATTTCTCGCTCGCTTGGTGATTTTTGTGCACATCTCTATACAGCAACATATCAACAAGCATTTCCTCTCTCTCCGCGGTAAATCCACACTTACCGTTCCAGACACGAGGATTTTCGTAAGTTCCGAATAGCATATCCCACCAAACTATATCGCCATAGTTGTTCTTATGGCGTCCATGTTGATGGTGGATCCTGTGCATTTCGGGCCTTTGAAAGATATAACCGACCCATCTGGGGGTTCTCACATTGGTATGATAAAAGAACTCACCAATAGCAGTAAAGAAGGTATATATGGCACTGGCCTCCACAGATAGTCCAAGGAACGAGTAAACCAAGAGACTGCCTATGATGGAATTGGCGATCATCTCCCCTGGATGCTTGTAAAACGAGGTTATTACTTCCAGTCTTCTAGGGCTGTGATGAATTTGGTGAAAATACAACCACAAGAAATCGAACTCATGACGCCAGCGATGCCACCAATAGAAAAGAAATGTTGCAAAAAAGTAAGCCAAAGCTCCACCTACGGTGGGGGAAACATGATCAGACAGAGAAAATACTGACCATTTAGATAGCCATATTTCCCATGTAAAGCCTGCTAACACTACAATCAAAAGCTGTATGCCGTTGACCAATAGCACCCTCCAAGGCCAGCTCTTTATCGCAGGTAGTCCCCACCCAGGTATGATTCTCTCGAGGGCAAAGCAAGCAACGAAAATAACTATTATAACATCGAGCATAGTGGCTCCTTTTCAGATTAGAAAAGGCCAAGTGTATTTTTGGGAGCTTTAAATAGAAGGGAAAAGGGAATAGTAGTGCATATTAATACTCAAGGTATTGGTAAGAACGACAGCGGCATGAACATAAAGTTGCTGTGCAGTGACTAAATTAAGGTCCAGAGTAGTGTGCTAAACCGGAGTCGATGTCTGTCCCAACAGTAAAGAAACTTATGGAGATCTTTGATCGATACTCGGAAAAGTAATTGCCTCACTAAATATCCATTTGTCTGTAGCGCGCAGTAGGCTTGGTAATAAGATCAAATCATAAAGTAAAGCGATTGATATAATTGCAGACAAAAAGATGGCTGTAGTTTGATTTGGGCCAAATACGGACATGGCCATGATTCCCATCCCTGTGGAAAGTACTAACGTAGTGAGTATTAGAGCGGGGCCAACTTTTTTCAGTGTTAAAGAAGCGCATTGTTCTGGGGGATACCCTTGCTTACGGTAATCAATGTAATGCTTTAATATGTGGATGCTGTCGTCTACCACGATACCAATACTAATACTTAGTGTGCCTGCAGCAGCAAGATCTACCGTTCCATATAACCAACCAAAAAGACCAAATACCACTGTGGCGGGTAGTAAGTTAGGGATTAGAGTAATAAAGGAAAGTCGCCAATTCCCTAGAAAGACACCAATAAGTAAGCTAATAATCAATGCGGAAAAAAAGCCGCCCCATAGCATATTTGAAGTTAAGGATGCGCCTATGTTAGAAAACAGTAGGCCGTGTCCCGATATTCGTATGCGATATTCAGAGGAATGCTCTTCAAACCAGTCTTCAATCTTTTCTTCTAGTCGAGAGAATTGTTTGCTTGTGATTGGGCCGATAGCTAAGGTCACCAAGGCGGTATTGTTCTGGGAACTAATCGTATTGACGAGATCAATGTCTTCACTATTAGAAAGGCCTTGTAGATTAATCAGATCATTAATGACTTGTGTCTTCTGGGGTGCGTTAGCCCACTTTAAGTTATGTTCTCGTAGCGCAGGCTGCATTAGGGAAAGTTGGTCTATAAAACTATAGGCATGTGTTACAGATTCCTGTGCCTCTACCCACACCTTGAAGTGATGTAGGGTTCTTAAAAAGCTCGACGTAAAAACTCCATCTGCTTGAAGAGTGTCGATTTCTAGATAGATGGGGTGGTGCAGTCCGAATGCTTGATTGGAAAGCTTGCTGGCCTCGCGAATAGAAAAATCTTCTGGAAAATAGTCAATGGGATCATTGTGGGTTTGCAAATATAAAATGCCAGTGGCTGCAATGAAGGTCATTACATATAGTGATGTGTTTATTCTTTTTGATGCGAAAGTGCTATGTCTCTCAAAGTATCTGGTGATAACTTGCAGTTGATTATGTCTTTCGACATCGTTCTTTGATCTTGCTAGCTTTAATTCTCGAAAAGATAACAAAGTATAAGTAATTGTTAGTGTACATAAGTAGGCGACTACAACTCCGCAAGCTGCGATATTTCCGAAGGTGGCAAAAACGGGTGAATGACTGGTGTTTAGACTAAGAAAACCAATGCAGGTAGTGATAGTTGTCAGCAACAGAGCTACAGCGTTATTTTTTATAGCGTATCTTAGACTTTCAACTTGTGGTTTTCCCCGGTTCTCTACAAGGTGCTGTCGATAGCTCGTCAACAAATGGATGTTGTTCGCTAAAGCTATAATAAAAGCAACACTAAATGCTAGAGATGAGGTTTGATTAACAGTAACTTCCATGGTGGAAATTAACCCTGTGGTGATTCCCAGCGTTAGTATGAGTGAGGCGGTGGCAACCAAAATTAACCACCAAGATCGGAGAAAGTACCATAGAATTAGAATACCACTTAGAAGAATAAATGGGGCTAAGCGGGTCATATCCATATACAGTGCGCGATGTAACGCATTCTTTATTGCTATTGGGCCTGTGTAGTAGCTGTGACTGAACGAATAGTTTTTGGCAGCTAATAAGTAGCTGTCGATATTGGTGTTATTGTCTGTGGAGCTTAAAGAAACCTGTAGCGCGAACAGTGAATGCTCTATAGATGCGAGAAATACACTGTTAGTAATGTTTTCTGATAGCTGACCGAGTACAGCATCATTTGTTAACTGGTTTCTAGAAAAAAACTGTTTGAGCGTGAGTAGCTCTTGGTGGGTGTTGGTAATTGGAGTATCTAGAATCGAGGTGACCGAATCCACATCTTCTTTTTTTTCGAGATAATGGACATAGTCATATAATTGGCTTAGCGATTCGTACGATAGAATGTCGTTGTTCTTTGCTTTTAGTAAAATAACAAGATCGTTGCTAGTTGAATAAGACTCGGTTATTCGATTGAAGGTCGCTAATGTAGGATCTCTAGGATCAAAAAAATCAGTTATTTCGCTATGATATTTTATAGAAGGTGCTGATGGGGCTATTAGTGCAAACAAAATAACTAATGCCAAAGTTCCCCAATGTAAGTACTTTAAATTAAATTTAATCGTTGCCATTATGTTGGCGCCATTATAATAATGATCGTCTTATTTATGTAATCATCTTGCTATGAGGTGTGCAAATGATTTTTAGTGAGAATAAATTCTTTAGTTGTTTCTATCCAAATGACTCGGCCACTCATCGTTTGTTTTGTTTGCCTAGTGCTGGAGGTGACGCCAATATGTTTCGGGATTGGTTTGAATATTTTCCCGATACCGAGGTATGGGGTGTTACCTATCCGGGGCGAGGAGTGTTGTCCCAGAGTGAGTTCTCGGAAAGTTTTGGCCAGCTTACGCGAGCTTTAGTCAGTGAGCTGGATAGCTACAAGGATAAGCCATTCTTATTTTTCGGTCACAGCTTTGGTGCGTTGTTATCATATGCAATAGCGCTCGAGTTAGCAAAAGACGTGAATCCCTTAGAAGGTTTGTTAGTTTGTGCGCGCCGGGCGCCACAGGCTAAAGATCGTCATGGTTTTAGTCAAAAGTCCGATAAGGAAGTGCTAGAAAAGTTAATGGCCATGAATAGTATTCCATTAGAGATAGCTGAATCTGATGATTTGTTAGAGTATTACTTAAATATTATTATCAAGGACTTAACGCTGAATGAAACCTTGATCCCCGTTACATCTGAATCGTTAAATTTACCTTTATACGTATATTCAGGACGCGCTGACGAATTTGTGAGTATCCAGGAAATGGGTGGTTGGCCCGAAATTACCACTGGAAAAACAATATCTCGCCAGTTTGAGGGAGATCACTTCTTTATTGTTAATAACAAAGACGAGTTTTTAGATCAGTTTTCACAAGATGTAGAATTCTTACAAGGAATTGACGAAGACTCTGTGGCATATTAAATCCATAAAGGCTGTGTAAGCTAAATAAACTAACGTACTTGTTACGGTATTTATTGGCAAAACTATACCTCATAGGCCATATGTAAGTCGCCAGGCCTGCTATTACAAGTTTATTGATCATAATCGTTGCTAGACTCGCTTGACCTCTTAGACATCTAGAGAAAGAGTTGTGGTCTGTAGTTTTATGTGTTGTACGAGTCATGTACAACGATTTCATTTCTTATCCAACAATCATGTTTTCAGTTGGATTCTACTAATAAGCCTTCTACTGCTGCCGATATCGGTATCAGCTC
>JAKSAW010000526.1 GCA_022361455.1 Pseudomonadales bacterium
CCCAGGCGCTTCGGGTCAGGTTGCCCAGAAAAGCATCAAACAAGCTGGCGGCGAAGGCGGCTTATCGGTGGATGAAGAGATTCGTCGAGTCCTAACAGAAGAAGGTGAATTGATCACCGCTGAAGCAGCCGCAACACAATCCATGCTGCTACAGCTCGGCCAACTCATCTTTGGCAGTATTAGCCAAACCCCATCGTTGGAGCAAATTCGCAACCAGTTTAATCAAAACCGTCGCTGGCCAATTTTGGACAATCAGCGCGTACTAGAACAAATCATTCGCAGCGGTGTAGAGAAAGGCCAATGGTGCCTGTATCGCATGGAATCAAGCGAATCCACCAAACCTGAGCACTTCCACAGCCGTGAAACCGGTGGAATCCCATTAGACGTTAACTTGTCCGAAAAAGGCTGGAAGTTGGTATCTGAACAAGGAGCCAAACAGCGTGGCTGGAATCCGGAAGCCGAACCTGCGGTAGAGCAAGTGACTCAATGGGTTGAACAAGTGATGACTGAAGAGCCTTGCACCAAGGTCAAAGAAGTCATCGAAAAGGTTCAAGAAAAGCATGGCAGCGTGCAAAACAGCACCGTCTTGCAAGCGGTAGATAACATCGTCCAAACCGGCCGGGTGTATACCTATGAAGTACGTGAGCCAAGCGATAAAGACAACCCTAACCTAATCTATGGCTCTTCTGCCATGTTCCATCAAACGCAGGAAGACGACATGCTCGTTACGCCTGCAACGGCAGCAGAGAAAGGCTGGGTACAACCGGAAGATACCCGCTACACAAAACAAGGCCATGGACTTGCTATAGCGCTGCATAAACAGCTCAATAAGATCAGCTCTTTATACAGCCGAGGAGCAACAACCGAGCCCGATACTTTGCGCCTGGCTTATTTACATCTACCAGGCGGTGGCAAGTTAAATCTTGATCTAATCAACGCCACCAGCAAAGACATGAAGGCATTAAGCGAATTGTTTGAGGTACTCGCCGATTTAACAACAGTGGGCGACGACAGTCAGGCAATGATAGACATTCAAAATGCACCTGAAGACTGTGCATTTTTAGATTTGGTAAAACAAGCTGATGACTAAAAAGAAACTGACGTTACAAGAGCTCTTCGACAAGACCTTAAAGAATCGCTGGCGTACTGCGCCTTTTGTCTTGCGCTTTACTGAGCTTGCTGATCACACCGGTACGGTTTTGGTGATCAAAGAACGCGTTGAAAAAGAAACCTCTGAGAGCGGTAAGAAGCTCGGCAGCCTGCGTGATCG
>JAKSAW010000247.1 GCA_022361455.1 Pseudomonadales bacterium
CGGGACCGTTCCCGCCTATTAGGGCGCTTGAGGCCCGGGGGCGGTCTCTCCGCGGTTCTAGGGGCTGGCCACTCCGCACGCGCCTGGCCCTGCCCCTTAGGGGTTTCGGGCGGCCGCGTCGGCGGGGGCTCCTTCCCCTTGTGGTCTTGTTCTTGGGTATGGTAGACGGCTCGCGCCCTATCCCGCGGGTGCTTCGCTCCTGCACCAAGCTCACGACAATGAAGTTTTTTACTTGTGGTTTAGTATGCGGGGGTTGGGCGCACGCCCGCCTCCTGGCTCCGAAACCAGTGTTGTGCAGGCAGAAGAAGGCTTCCTTTCCCCGCGCTTGAAGGCCCTTTAAGCCCCGTACCCATCCCACACGGGGCACCGGCCAGCAGTACAATGGGGCTGTACTGCTAGACGGCGGGCCACTCTCCGGGTACTCGGTAGTACAGGAGTGGTGTACGCGCTATGGGGGCCGTACGCGGCCCGTGTTGTGGCGCAGGCACAACACTGCCCCCCCCCCCCGGGAGACGCCGACCCGGCGTCTATCCCAAGGGAGCGTATGAATCACCACGATGGAATGCAGAGCCAGAAAATGGTGATGGGCCCAAAGGAGGCCAACTTCCGCCCACTGCAACCAAGCTCGCATGCTTCATCGGGGAGCAATTAGGCACCAAAGCCATAAACACCGCTGCGACCGCAAGCCACTTCGGTGCTCCGCGTAGGGAAAAAGAACCACCGGATCACCACCGGGGAAGAAAAACCTGCGCTCGCAACCGAGGCCACCCAGGCTGGGCGAAGCCACAGGAAAGAAAGATCGGCGAACAAATCAGCTGGAAAGAGACGGGAGGGGGGGGAGGACCGGCCACACCAGATGACCTAGCGGGAATTCCTCTACACCAGGTGGGGCCGAAGCCCACTTCGTTATTTAAAACTTATTGGTGTTTATTCACCGGGGGTCCACATGCGGAACCACTCCCGGAGCCGTTCAATCACCCACAACCCCAAAATCAAAAGCCAACGAACTTGTTGACGGCCCAGGGATGCCCATCCCATCTCATTGAGATGGCTTGACAAGCTGGTGCGCTCTAGTGAAAACCCCAAAAA
>JAKSAW010000689.1 GCA_022361455.1 Pseudomonadales bacterium
ATCCTTTCTCCTATGCTCTCATTCTGGTCGACAGGTTTGGCACAGTTTTGAGAGATTCATTCTATGTTGGCTTGGATGCAGTAGAGAGATTCATTGATGAGATGCTTGATATTGAGACGATGTGCTTGGACAACATTAGAAATCCAGTGCCAATGAAGCTAACTGCAGAGGACAGAAAGGTCATTGCTACTGCCACACACTGTCACATCTGCAAGTGGCCACTGCAACCGAGCGAGCGAAAGGTGTGCCGGGATCATGACCACCTCACAGGCCGCTTCTTGGGCATGGCGCACGACCAGTGCAACCTGGAGCGCAGGGAGCAGGAGAAGGTCACTTCATTCTGTATGAATTTTTCGGGCTACGATTCTCATCTCTTATTAAAGCACTTGAGTAAGTTCAAGCACAAAATAGATAACATCTATGCTATTCCACTCAACACTCAAAAATTCAAGATGTTGGCCATCAACAGAATTGTCTTCCTGGACAGTCTGGCTTTTCTGCAAGATAGCTTGGAGAAAGTGACAGACACATTGGTCGCGTCTAACCACAACTTTCCTCTGCTCAAGCAGAAGAAGTGGGCCAATATTGTGTCTGATAAGGGCTCACTGAGTGAGGAAGAATGTCACAAATTGTTGTTACGAAAAGGAGTCTACCCGTATATGTTCGCCACCTCGATTGCAAGACTGGAGCAGGCAAAGCAGCTGCCTGACAGAGAGTACTTCTTCCATGAGATTGGCGAGGAGCCCGTTAGTGAGGAGGACTACGCCCACGCTCAGAGGGTCTGGAACGGCTTCAACTGTGCAAATATGATTGACTATACTAAGGTCTACAATTTGTTAGACGTGTTCTTACTTGGGGAGGGCATGTTTGACTTGCGTGAGTCCATTTACAAGGAATATGAGCTCGACATCTGCAACTACCTCAGCCTGCCCATGTTGAGCAAGGATCTCATGCTCTCCAAAACGAAGGCCCAGATTGAGCTTATGACAGACGTTGAGATGAGTGCATGCATGCAATATAACATCAGGGGCGGCCTGTCATACATCAACAGGCGTTACGTGGATGTGACTAAGATGAATGAGGAGAG
>JAKSAW010000691.1 GCA_022361455.1 Pseudomonadales bacterium
AAGAAACCCCAATTAATGAACACTGCACGGACCGATTTTTATGAGTGACCAAACCGAAGGCGAAAAATTAGATCACACCTTAAAGGATGCCTACCTAAGCGGTTGGTTTCATCAAGAAACCGATGAACTTTTTGAAGGATTCAAAATACACGCGGAAGATTCCATTCTTGATATTGGCTGCGGCGATGGGCCTTTCGCCTCATTTTGTGCCGCAAGGGGCGCCGAAATTTTCTTCGCCGATATTGATGAAGCGAAAGTCAACGCTGTTAAATCAATGCTCGAAGGTTCGAATGCCCGAGCCATTAACCCCATGGTAACTGATGCCAACCCGATTCCAATGGACAATGCTCGTGTTAATAAAGTGATTGCCATGGAAGTGCTAGAACATGTAGACGACCCGCAACAATTTATGAGCGAGCTAGTGCGTGTGGGTAAACCGGGCACCCAATATTTGATTACAGTACCCGCACCGTTGGGCGAATCAGTACAAAAAAAATTAGCGCCGCCTAATTATTTTGAAAAACCCAACCATATTCGAGTTTTTGAAAAGGACACCTTTGAAAAACTGATTACCGATGCAGGCTTAGAAATCGAACGTTACACCAGCTATGGATTTTTCTGGTCAGTTTGGTGGTTTTTCTTTTGGGCTTGTAAGCAAGATTTGGCACCGCCCTGGCATCCGTTATTAGATAGCTGGACCAAAACCTGGACCACCTTATTGGATATGCCAGACGGCGCCAGAATTAAAAAAGCATTAGACGAAACCATGCCCAAGAGCATGGCCATAATCGCTAGGAAGCCTGCCTAAATATTTATGGAGAACATAACGCACACCGAAGATCAAAGACCCAAATTAATATGGATAACAATAGCCCTATTAATTATTACTTCGTTTGGGAGTTACTTTGTTCACTTTACTCTAGAAAACAGCCACTTCTTTCTGGATGACTTTGATCATTTCTACGATGCTGCACAAAAAAGCTTAGCTGACGTCGTCACAATGCCCATCGACGTGCACTTTGTGCCTCTGCATAAGCTGTCGAGCTATGTCCTTTTTAACCTCGACCCACTCAATTACCCTCTTGCCGTTTTTTTTATCATGGTCGGCTGGGCTTGTTCTGTCGCAATACTCTATCTTAATTTAAAGGCGCTAACATCTAAGAACAAAGCGATTTGGATCACTGTATTTTTCGCCTGTAGCCCCGTATGGTTTTATATTTTTATTTGGTGGAGCGCTGCCGTACATAGGATTCCGTACACGCTATTCCTAGGTCTTGCCAGCTTATTTTATCTGAAATTTAGAAATACAAACAAAGCATACCAAGGCCTCCTTGTAATCGTATTCAGCTTCATGGCGCTTGGTTTCTACATAAAAGCGATACTATTTCCAATCTACTTTTTTATGCTAGAAGCAATTCTGTTTCTTAAACATAAGAAATTATCAAAAAGCTCCATCTACTTATGCTTAGCGCTGTCCTCGCTAATCGCAGCCTATTTGGGCTGGTTTTTTTTCATGGCCCCCACTCAAGAGTCGCCACCCATTGATATATTAAAGACTCTAGAAATCGCCTTAATTTGGACAGCCAGATACGGCGCAGCACTGCTGTGCCTACCCTTTGAGCAAAATTGGGCAACAAGCGTCGCCGCCTGCTTTTGGTCGGGCTTATTCGCTTACTCTATTTGGAAGAAGCCTATAACTGCTATTCCAATACTAGGGCTTGTTTCTTATGTATTCTTAGAATCGGCTCTGATCGCTTCAAGCCGCGGTATTTTCATTGAGTTGAATCCTTTAACATCAGCCCGCTACTTCGCAGAAGACCTATTCTTTACGGCGATTTTTGTCGGTTTAATATTGAGCCTGCACGGAACAACCACAAATCATGCGACGAAGTACCGATTTATGGTTGTTATACCCATAATATACGCCTTTTATGCAGGCGCTTTGGCCCACTCTTCGCAGGCGAAAGCATTTATGCGCCATAAAGAATCCAACATTTATTTCAGCAATATCGAACGAGAATACAGCGAACGCGCAAAACACCCACCCATCAAACTATTACATCACTTACTCCCCGAATCGGTATATAGCTTCTTCGGCCAACGGCGTTCCACGAAAGGCATCTTCGAAGTTGCCTACCCAAGCTACCACTGGACTAACGATATTGAGGGAGAGGATACGTATTATGTATTTGATGATGAAGGCAGGTTAGATGCCCTTACACTACCAGACCACTTTAGTTTCAAAGACAATCTACATTTTATTGGATGGTCGTTCGCAGAGGTAAACCATCGCTGGAGCCTGGGGAAAAGCTCAAAGCTCGCTTTTTCAACTCAACCGAACAAAAGCTATGTGGGCACAATTAGGATTCATGGCCCGGTTTATGGCGAACAATTGGTAGAGTCTCGCTTGAATGGAAACCTTATCGACATAAGAACCATCACTCCACAAGAAGACTGCTGCACCTGGGAATTAAGCTTCGCTCCCAACCACCTAAAAGAGAAAGGACTGAATCTTTTAGAATTTAGCACTCCCAATGCTAGAACACCCGGTGGGGGGGATCCTCGGGTACTTTCGATTGGACTTACTGAAATCAAAATTAACTAAATACTTACTTCAAATCTATGCGAACAGCAAACCTCTAAAGCAAAAGCCTGCTTTATTGATTTGCTGTCGCAGCACTGACACTTACAGACAAAAACTCAAACTAGCGTTCTTGAATTTTAACACCTGTTGCAGGGCATACCTGGGTACCATCGTTACCAGTAAACTCCAAGGTAATCTTTTGATTAGCCATTCGAGCGGAAAGCACCATTGAGTACATTGCTTTTGTTGTTTCAGTAGAAAGATTGCCTAAACCAACAATAGACCAAAAGCACTTATCGACCGACGTCCCTGGGTTATCGACACCAACAAACACATCACCATCTGCTGTGATTCGAACAAAGCTCACGGTTTTTGGCCCATCAAAGGTTTCTTCGGCGAAAGCTGAGGATGCGGTGAACAGCATTGCCGCCATTAAAAATTTAGTGAACAACTTCATGATCATATTCCTATCTACTATATTTAATTTAACTCTGTGCTCAATATCAATACCAAGCCCAACATTCCTTTTATAAGGATCAGCCCCTTTCAATGAACTTGAAAGCAGGCCAGCATCCTATTCGATTCAATAGAACCTAACGCTCTTGAACTTTCACGCTTTTAACAGGACAAATCTGCGTACCATCGTTACCGATAAATTCTATCGTAACCTTTTCATTGGCCATACGTGCAGACATTACTAGCGAATGCATCGCTTTGGTTGTGTCACTAGAAAGATTGCCTAGCCCTACAATTGAATAAAAGCACTTTAGCGTGGTTTCTGGATTATCAAGGGCCACAAAGACATCGCCATTACCCGCTATTCTCACAGCATTGACCGTTTTCGGGCCATCGTGAAATTCCTGTGAAAAAGCAGCTGAACTCGACATTACCGAGAAAGCTACTAATAATTTTGTTAAAAGCCTCATCACATTACTCCTTTAAATAAATCATCTGTCGGGACTCAACAGCTCAGCACGCCCCTACCACAACAAGCCCATTCGCTTGGACTTAACATTCATATAACGCGCAAGAAATCGACCTTACGCCTGCACTATTCGAGATACACTTTCCGCGTTTTTGGTGCTGCTAACAAATGCACAGTACTGGTAATCAGCACATAAGTATGATTCACCACATCAAACTTTTCAGTCAATGCCTGTAACTTCTGTCATTAAAATGCGTAATCAGTCTCGCTGCGAAAACAAACATCCCTATTATTTCCGCTCTGAACAATATGCTGTGCACACCCTTCAAAATACAATCGCGGCAACCTTGCCATTCAACCTCCCTGAAACACCAACTTCCTAAAAGGCAACAACCAATCACAACATCAAATCAAACTACTATGATTCTTTGATTCCTTTATCCTTTTGGTAAAGTCTCTAGAATATGCTGAACATCTGCCTGATAATCCTCATAAATTACGTTAAAAGCCGTAAAGGTCAAACCCACATACAATCCCATAAACTGGAACACATAAACGACATATAGAGTCTCCTGGCTTTCTTCAGGCCATACCCCTTTAAAGGATTGCTTATAAATTTCTTTGTCATTTAAGCTAAAAAATTCCCGCTTGCCATAAGCAAGATACCAACGCATATTCCTCTTAACTGCTTCATATCTCGTCTTAGCAAATTCCTCCAAAGAAACATCTGTACCTTGGTAAATTGTACAAGCGACCTCCAGTCGCTCATCACTAGAGAGCACGGACAGCCTATCTTTACTTTCATCTACCCAGCCCACGGGCACTTCTATGTAGAATGGAACTTGACTTGGATAAGTTATCTTCTTGAACATCTAGCAAGATCTCAATCAGCAAGTAGATCTAACGGTAAATATTGATTAGGTTGGATATCCTTTTTACAGATTTTTTTTGCCTTTAAAACTGCTGCCGCTTCAAAGCTCCAATAACCAAAGTATGCTGGTCCATCAGCAAGATGTGAATCGAACCAAACACAACCTTTGTGCCCCTTGTACCACGAAGCCAAATAACTCGAAATACCAGTCAGAAATTCAGTAGAGTCATCTAAAGAATATGCTCCCAAAAGCATTGCATATTCACTTTCAAACAGAAGTTCAGTAGACATTAATCGCGAGGGATCATGAAACTTTATGATCGCATCAATAAGCCGATCACCAACCTCAAAGCTTTCCCATTTTGAAATAAGCTCTCCCCATTTAGAATCTGACAACCCAAGCAAGACACTCAAACTCATTATGTTCAAGTGGAGGAGATAACAGTCTCTGCTACTTCCAGGATTTGCATAATCCTTATCAAGCTTGAGATACCATTCTATCGCGCTTTGCAAATCATCCTGTAAAGCTACCAAGTCTTCGCCGAGCGAATACTTCGCAATAAGAATTTGTACTGTACGATTGCAAATCAGGTATGTATTTGGAACAAGCCTGCGCTGGGGCATGTCTCCACTGTTCATCTTCTGAATTTGGAGTAAATTCATTTTTTCCCGATCCTCCAAAAACCTAATTAGCGCAGACTTTCTTTCCTCATAATCTCTCATTATTACAGCTCCGGAATTTTCCCAGCATTTCCAAGAACAACTCGACCTGTATCATCTAATTTCTTATAAGCTATAGCGCCAGCCTCATCTATCCTTGCAACTACAGGCAAATAGTTATCTAGAATATCAAGCTTCACTTCAACCGGGAGGTTTAACTGTTCTATCCTATTCTCTATCCATTTAGCATCCATTTGATCAGTTCCGTCTGCTAATCCTTTGCTAAGACGACTAGATCCAAATTTACTCTCTACTATATAAAACTTACCATCTTTTTCAAAGATTCCATCAATCCCTTGGGTTGTCGGAGCATCCAAGCTCTTGATCCGTTCATGCAAAGGTGTGAAGCCTTTATTCACCATATCATCATCAACAGCCATTTCGCCAAAGTTGCCCTTTCGTTTCGTGCTATCTAGCACTTCTTCTCCATTTTTGACTTTGTCGAGCGCTTCTCTCTGTTCTGACAGAGTATGCTGTGACGGCTTTATTGGTGTGCTAGGGCCAATATGATGCTCCACCTTAGGTTCTGGAAGGTCGACAGAATTCTTGCCTGGAACAATTGAAGCGGTTGTTCCTGTTGATTGGTGGTTAGCGTAATCTAGTAAATCTTCAAAGACCTCAGAAGCTCCAGGATACTTAGATTTAAATTTCTCTGCGATCTCTTTAAGAAGCTTACCCCCAGGTATCGAGCTAACAACTATATCTACCCCTAAATCTGTTGCTTTATCTTTAAGAAGCCTCTCTACTTCTGTTTGATTGTTGGTCCGGATGGCTTCGCCTAGTTCAAGACTCCATTGAGCATATTCGTATATAGTCCAAGCTTTTTCTAAGGCAATAAATACTGGTATAACCACAAACCAAAAAGCATTATTTTCCGCGGCATTTTGCCCTGCATCGGAGGCAATGGTCACATCCCCGCCAAGAGCAAAGGCAGTTAAAGCAGCTGAAAGCCTAGCCATGTCAACACCATGCGCATTATATTCATCGTACATGACCTTCATTTCTGACACGCTGAGCTCTTGATTAGCTCTAAGCTCATTTACTTCATTAAAGAAATCTTCCCTAATTTTTTGGGCAACATACTCCCCAATAACAGCTCCACCTGCTCCTGATGCGCAACCATTAGCAGCGTCAGTATCACCATCCTGAATGGCCGCTTTAGCGACACCTATCGAACATCCTAATGCAGCATGAGCCATGTATTGCTGGGCTTTATCAATCTGATTTAGCTTCTTAGCATCACCTATCTCGTTTGCGAATTCCTTTCCTATTCGGTTAGTAGCGTCCATTAACAATGAATGAACAAATACTTCCTCAAAATCGCCGCCTTGAATAAGTGTTTCAACACCAGCGTTCACTGTTGCATGAGTTAACGCTTCTGCAACTTGCATTTGAAGAGACTGAGTCGCAGAATCACCCGCCACCTGAACCACCTCCGAAGTCGCACTGCCATCGGTCGGTAGATTTGAAACCGCCTCAGAATCAACATCAAAGAATGCCGCATCCAACTCTGCAATTGCACCAGCAGAAACCATTGCCACAGCTAAAGATTTTAATGTTTCATCAGAAGCAAAATCCTCAATAGCCCCTCCAATATCACCATTTACAGCTCCATTAACTAATGCAACTGAAGCTTGGCTAATTAGGGATGCTGTTCCAGCTGAAATTGCAGCCTGCATAAATGAAGAATTTACTGCCGTGGCCAAAACGGATGTACCTGTTGTTCCCGCAGCTGTACCGGCAGCACCGGCCACAGTAGCACCAGCACCGGCGGTAACAATAGAGACCACAACTACAACTAGCGCCATGGCAGCAGCATTTAACGAAGTATTCGACTCTCTCCACTTTTTATACTCGTAATCAACGGCATTCCAATCCACATCTAGGCTTGGATCATTGCGCACCTCAGACATCCACTCCAAGCCTTCAAAGCCTGACAACTTGGATATCTGCTCATCTAAAGTTTTATTATCATCCCCTTTATACTCAACCACGACCGAAGATAAGGCTTCAACCTCTAGACCTCCAACAATTGTGTTGGGTACACCGGTTTCCTTTATGTGTCCTTTATTCTTGGTTGTGACAGTAAAGGTTCCTTCTTTCACAGAACTGTAGCTGTAGTGATCGGTCTCTGTAGTCATTAACAGATTCACACCACCATGTGTTGCCCTTACACTAGCACCTTCATTAGTACTTATATCTGCAGATCTTAATGTGATATCGCCAAACTCAGTGTGCAGCCTCACTCCTTTACCAGCATCTAATAAAGCTCGAATGGCAACGGTCTGATATGCAGACTCCGTAACTTTCTTCTTGCCAAATTTTCCTTTACGAGAGAATTGTTCAGACGCAAGATCGCTCTCTATCGTGATACCCATGCCTGCAAGCACTTCTAAATGCCCCCGACTAGATACAATCTCCGCCGCATCAATAACAATTTGCCCATTGGCTATTAACTTAATGGTTTCTTCTGCAGTTAAAGTCGTTTGCAAATAATCGACATTGGTATATGACCCCTTCCAACGGCCACGATAGTCACCTTGAATCACATTCTGCTGACTACCAAGAAATATATTTCCATTTGCTGCGAAAGTAATAGATTCGCCGGCGTCAACACTCACGCCTTGCAATATTATGTCGCTGGCACTCCGAACAACCACTTCGCCGACAGCTGAATCAATCTTAGTCACTTCACCGTAAGTACCACCCTGCTCATATCCGTAATCATAGCGATGAACAACTGTCGCTGCTTCCACGCTATGAGCCTGAATCTTAATATCTCCAACCGATTTAATATGACCGGACTGAAGCGATAGCTGACCACCTACTGAAATATTTGTGTTGCCATCACATTCGGTGGAGCCACCATTTACAATGGTTAGATCGTTTTGAACGTTTAAGAAAAGGTCGCGTTCGCAACCAATGGTTGCGTTGATTAATTCAACATTTTGGAAATTGGCAGTGCCACCAAAGGTACGTTCATT
>JAKSAW010000354.1 GCA_022361455.1 Pseudomonadales bacterium
AAGGCGCCAAAACCAGGCACAGCACGCGTAGCTTGCGCGGCACGTCCCGAAGCTGCAGAAGCGTTTACATCTGTCCCCGGATCGCAGCCATACGCTTTGAAACCATGCACGGCGCGCGTATCGTGTGCTGCATGGTTCGAGTTTTCAGAATCACTCGCAATTGGCCTAGGATCGTCACCTATGGCTCCGAAACCATGCACAGCGCACGTAGCACGCAGGGCAGGTTTCGCTAGATCTGAACACTCGTCAACGGTCCCAAGATCGAAACCGTGCGCTCCGAAACCATGCACGGCGCAGCGCGGCGACACAGCAACTTCCCGCGGCATTCCCGTTACACATTTGGCTTTTTCGGCACCCTTCACCGACTCCGCGGCAAACGATCCCTCCGTACCGCGACGGGAGACCGAATTCGGGGAGACGCCGCAAGCGGCGAGGCTGCCACCAGGGCGGTCACGAGAAAACACGAAATTTCGCCGATACGCCGCGTCCGCCGACCGGGACGGGCAGTCCCCTTTCCGGGGGGCCTTGGCGCGATCGCACTGCACTCTCGCGTCAACCGGCGGGGCTGCCGCCCGGTTCGAAGTTTGCGCAGCCGGCTTCTCCGGTAAAAACTCTGAACGCGCGCTTCCCGAGCCTCGCAGGCGGGCTAGGTCCCGCTCGAAGACCGCACACGTGTGGATCATCAGCTCGTCGGTAAGGCGCGCAGCGCGACGCTCGCTCTTCGCAGCTGCGCGGGCAGGTACATCTCTCAACACATAGATCTCGTCGCTATCGTCGTCCGGCAGGGATTCAGCCCCGCGCGGAGTGGACAGCTCGTCAGAAACCTTGGAACTGCGCGGTCTCTCCTCCGACCGCACAGGACGCTTCGCGCCGCGAATAGCGGGGCGATGGGAAGACGACCCCCCTACTTGGGAAGGGGTTACCGTCCGCGACGCTGGCACACGTCGGCGGCTCAAGCAACCGGTTTTCGGGTGTCGCTTTAGAGACAGAGTCGAAACGACGGGGCGGGGCGCAGCGGTTCCCTGTCCCCGGCATGGCGCACGATCCCTCGCTTTGCCACAGCGGGATCGTCCAGCGGCTGGTCGAGATGGGCGGCATTTCCGCCCAGCGATCGGGGCGTTACGAG
>JAKSAW010000692.1 GCA_022361455.1 Pseudomonadales bacterium
AAAATAGAATCCCTATCCTACGCTAGAGCCAGGAGTCACTTTGCCAATACCCAGCAAAAACCAGCCTCACGGACATGATCATCAGAGTGACGCTGGTTCTAGCCATTCGTAGCAATATCTTTCTTTAGTCTTCTTTCCTACTACCGCCTAAAACGTCTAAAATTAGCTGGATAACCACTCAATTTATATCGAACGCTCGAGACACCTGAATAATGGAACAATTCTGGAATGACCCTTGGCTGTATTTAAGCATTCCCCTCATTTGCGCGATTGTCGGCTGGGCCACCAACTCAATCGCCATTCAAATGGCTTTCAAGCCCCTTAAATTTATTGGTATCCCTCCCTTCCTGGGCTGGCAAGGTGTGGTGCCAAGAATGGCGGACAAATTCGCCACCCAAGCAGTGGATACCATGAGCGCAACATTGCTTGATCTTGAAGAATTATTCGGACGACTAGATTCCCAGCAAATAGTCGAAGAACTGCGCCCCATCATGCCCAACATGATCGAGACCATCGTCAATGAAGTCATGCTAGCTGAATCACCCAAAGCTTGGGAAGCCTTGCCGATTAAGCTTAAAAAGACCATTTATAAAAAAATCATGGCAGAGACGCCCGAAGCATTGGACGTGGTCATGGATGCGGTAAAGAGCAACATTGAAGAAGTCTTCGACGTGCGCCATATGCTCATTAATAATTTAGTGAACGATATCGATGTACTTTGCAAGATATTCAAAAAGTCAGCGCAATCCGAGATGAAATTTATTGCCATGTCCGGTTTATATTTTGGTTTCTTGTTTGGCATTATCGAAATGATCATATGGATCTATTATCCCGCAAATTGGATCTTGCCGGTGGGCGGCGCCCTAGTTGGTTACCTCACCAACGTACTTGCAATCAAGATGATATTTGAACCCAAAACACCAAAAAAACTTGGGCCCTTTACCATTCACGGCTTATTTTTCCGCCGTCAAGATGAGATCGCTGCTGAACAGGGCGTACTAATTGCGGAAGAAATTTTCTGCCCTGAGAAAGTCATGGAAGGGATTTTAAAAGGCCCATCCTCCGACAAATTATTCAAATTGATTGAAAAGCACTTAAAGAAAATCATCGATGAGTATTCTGGATATGCAAAACCATTGGTTTTACTCACCGTGGGAACCGAGCGCTATATCGCTACAAAAAATCGAGCAGTAGAACAAACCATTGCCCATCTAGACCAATCTCTAGTGCACCTGCATGAATAT
>JAKSAW010000802.1 GCA_022361455.1 Pseudomonadales bacterium
ATGCGTGGCTTATGCACGCTGTGAGAGGTGCCATGAGCGAAAGCGGCCAATCGCGTGGTGACCCCATCCATGTGCATCAAGCGCGTGCGCTCCCTGTTTGGCCGCGATTCTAAGCACAGTGAAGGCGTGGTTTTGTAGCAGCACTGCGGGTTCGTCACAAAGTACAGCGGGCTGTATTGAACGCACCAGCGCTGCCGTTCGCCGGCTGTGGCATTCCGTGCTCGGTGAAAGACCACCCACGGGTATGACAGCGTGCTTTAATGCATCAAAGAGCGCCGGTTTCAGGCGTGCCTCCGAGTAACCGAAAACCTTGGGCAAGGAGTGTTTGAGAAACGGCGAAAGGCGGCGGCATTAGGGCGCTTCTCGCTGGCCTGAAGCCGCTGATATGGGCGTTGCTGTGAGCGATCCGCGCTCCCCGCATGCTCCCCGGCTGCACATTTTTCGTTGGACAAAGCGCGGAGGGTTGGCAGACGACAGTTGACACCGTCACCCGTCGACTCCCTTTGGGAGCTGTCCGGTGGCAAAGAAACAGCGCTTGTTCAGTTGGTTGGCGCCGTGCAAAGCGGGGTTGAAGGCGCAAAGAGTGCGGGTGAGCGCGTGCGTGGCGCGGAAACATGCATGCCTCGAAACCGTGTGTCTTTTTCCCTTTTTGTTTTCCAATCCGGAAGCGCGATTGGCGTCCAAACGAAAGTGCCGTGTTCGCTGCGGGCGGGGGCAGCTGTGAATGGGCGCAGGCCGCGGGGAGGGAGGTTAACGCAATGTAGCGGGGCGTCATGGTTCCATCCTGCTTCCGTGGCGCGCGGCCCCCTTCCATTATGTACTGCGCGGGCCCATGACGCCCCAGCCCGCATTGGCGTCGGCGGCACGCGTCCGCCGCTGGCGCCCGGCGTCCGCCCTCCCAAGCGGGCGCCCTTCCCTGCCACGCGAGCCCCCGCGCCGAAGGTTCCGGTGGCGGAGGGGCGAAGGAAGGCGCGCGCACGTGCTGGCGCGCGCGGCCAGCGATCGAGCGCCGCGGCCGAGCGGACGGACGGTGCGAAAGGCACGCGAGGCAGGCCCGGGCCAAAGCAAGCCAGCGGTGCGCAGGAGCGGGGAGAGGATCGCCGCCGACCGAACCCGAGGGATGGCAGCCGAACGAGATGCGTCATGGTGAGCTGAGCGCGCTAAAGAGAGCAGTGGGCGGGGTTCAGTTTGGGGCGTCGCGTCGAACGCGGTAGGGCAGCGAGCGAAGTGGTTCGCGGCGCGCAGTTGGCGCGCTTGCCGCGGCGCCGTCGCGGGCGCGTTGTGCTCGCCAGGGCGGGCGAGGGCGGGCGGATGGGGAGTGATTGTTGCGGTGGCGCTTTGACCAGGTACACGCCAGCGCCGGCGCATGGGCCAAGGAGAGAAGACGACTCGCGGGCGACTCGGCGGGCGGGCGGGCGGTCGGCGGCACGGCGTGGAGCGTCGAAAGCCAGGGGAGTTCTGGGTCGGGGCGGGGGGGTGGGGTAGCGCGCCGGCGAGCCCGCACGAAAAAAAGAGGGAATTTTTTTTCAGGGGGTCCCGCCATTAGGGGATGGAGGTGGGCGTCCCAAGCCCGCCCGGGACGGGCGGGGCCCCAACGTTGTTTTCCGAGGGGGGCAGCTAGGGGAGTGAAGAGGAGGGCCGCCGGGGGAGGGCAAGACGCGATGATGGGGGAGGCGACCGCCGACGCGAGGGCGGGCCCCGAAAACGAGGGAGGAGCAGGAGGTAGCTCAGGGCTTAGGCGCGGCGCTTTAGACTAGGAATTGTGCTTAATCCTGCCCCATGCGCCAAGATAGGGGGAGGATGCGGCGCGAGCGGGCGGGGGGTGGAACCCCCGTAGGGGGTGAACACACAAAGAAGAA
>JAKSAW010000512.1 GCA_022361455.1 Pseudomonadales bacterium
GAAATTTTCCCAGAAGCAGTGTGCTTCTAATATATAGTTAACTCTGAAGTTTTATATAATTATCAATAATCAGACATTTACATAACAATCGTTTCGCCAACAAGTACTTGTGATTCAATGCAGCCAAAAAGTTGTTTGAAGTAAAAATTCGACATTAACTATAGATTAAAAACTTTCCGGCTATTTTTATCAATTGTCCACAATAATTTTTTGCATAAAAGAGGGTCGACATATAGGGTAGATTTTTGGGGAAAAGTTATTTATTCTTTCTATTATGGAGGCAAAAGCCAGCTTTATATTACTTCTCTGTTCTGAACTCTCAAGCGAAGTTAATACGATCAATACTGACAGCAACTTACTTTCTCTTAATTTAAGGTGTCAGTGTGAACTCTACCTATCAACCAGACAAAGCTTATTCCAATAGACTTGTCGAAAAAATATGGAATTTAAAATGGTCAGACCATTTCCCCAGGTCTATGACCGAAGAACTCCAGATAACCTATGTTGATTATCGACAGGGTCAATCCTTTGCTCAACAATATTTTCCCCAGATCTACCACCTCGACAGCAGTGAAAGTCAATTTCAAGAAACCGACGAAACCGGTATGAAAGATGCTTACTACGAAGCGATTGGTGATTTCTTTTTGTTTAGAAAAACCGATGGAAGCCCTGTGGGCATGGCGGTAGGCACACTTTTAGACTGGTCTTCGTATAACTTTCGCAATATTGCAATACTACCCGAGTATCAAGCCTCTGGACTCTATTGGGAATTCGTGAAGAATTTGGCTGAAATTCTGAAAAAGCACGGGGTTCAGAAAATAGAGGGAGATATATCTCCGACCAACAGGCGACATATTCATATAGTCAATAAAATAGGTTTTATCAGTACTTCATTACAATTATCAGAAAGATGGGGGGCGTTATTACATTTCGTTTTGTATTTGGATGAAGCCCTGGAAGACAAGTTCGGCAGATTGTTCAGCAGCACTTACGCCTCAGATAGTAAAAATAAAAAATCTCACTCCAAGTATAAACACATCAACAAGAGGAGGTAGCTATGAAAAGAAAATATGCATTGGTTTCTTTTTAACTAACCACGAATTAACGGGATAATCTCTCCGAAAGATAATCCCGTTAATTGTGATAACACTCATATCAGTAGGTAAAACGGTAAATAGGTAAGTAGATAAATCGGCAAATAGATAACGAGACAAAGAGATAAAAAGAAAAAGGACCAACGCTATTGCTTAAGCCCGAATCAAGCTCAGTTGAGTTCGAGTCGCTGCTGAAAAATCAGTTCAGTCATTGGACCATTGTCGATCGCTGTCAGGAATCTTTAAGTATTCATAAGTTAAATATTCAGTTGTGTGGCATAGCCGCAAAAAATAAATCCGGAAATCTCGCTACAGGCAGTTCAGCTGCCTTAGAACAAATGGAAGTAAGCCGGGCAAATTTCGAACTGCTGGAAAGGATGGTTATTTGCGATGTGCTTAACGGATCAAGGCAGCACCGCCTACCACTGTTAGATAATTTAAACAATAATGGTCCACGAACTATTACAGTTGATGAGGCTTTTCCCCAGTCGAGTAATCCAAGTCAGTATCAATGGTCAAAATCAAATGGGATTGCGCTTCACACCTCTGTGCCAATGGCATGCCAGGCTGCAGGGCTGGAGTTAATAGAGCGAGATCAGATACTGGCCAGTTGGTTCGGATTAAGCCGGCCTGCGGTGGTTAACAGTATTTTGATTGAAGATATTTCCGAAAGTTTTTCCGCTCACTACAAGATCAAATGTGCCCGGCTCAGTGAAGACAATGTTACCCTCTTCGATAGAAAGGTGTTTGTATTCGGCATTTTTTTGATACCCGAGCAAAATACTCATTTGCCATTTTTCGGTTATGGCGCCGCGTTTACACAGGATGCCGCCATATTGAAATGTAAGAGCGAACTGCTGCAACAGGTAGGCTTCTTAGCTGAATCAAAACCCACGCTAGAGCCTGTAGAAGTCTCTCCTGTACCGGAGTACCATTTAGCGTATTTTTCCAACCCGGAGCATTTCGATCAAATCTTTCATTGGCTAAACGGCGATTACTATAAACCGAACTGCCGCCGACTTTTTACACAAACACCTAAAATCGAGTATGCTGTATTGCCGGTTGGATGTGAAAAAGCAGCGACTAATGATCAAGTTTTTGTCGTCAAAGCATTCAGCAAAGAATTGATTCCTTTGATATTCGGTCAATATGACTATTCCAATTACTTAATAACACATCGCCATTGGCAAACTCATCCGATAGCATGATCATATCGGCCCCTAGATCCGTCCGTACAATAAACTAACTTTCGAAACTAAACCTTTTACCAAAATCGACTTTTCGCTGTTGTTGCCTGATACGGTTAAAATAACGTGCTACAGCACGCTTTACCCGGTGGGTACAGGTATTGATGGCATCGTACATATCACCTGCAGTCTCCTGAACGACTATTGTTTTAAAGCCGTCAAGCGTCAGCTTCATTTTACATCGCATATCTTCCCCACCC
>JAKSAW010000147.1 GCA_022361455.1 Pseudomonadales bacterium
AACATCCACATCCGGTCTTGAATCTGCTCGACGAAACCATCGATGCCGAAGTATACCATCTAGAAAATAGATCCGCCGGCGATTGGCCCGATTTCCACCGACGGGATCAGGCATACGATGTTAGACTGGAAAGATGCGGGTTCGAGGAGTTTGATATGGAGCAAGAAATCTTCGATGTCATGATCGCGGGCGGCGGATTAGCCGGTCTCACCCTTGCGGCCGAGCTGGAACGCAAACGGCCGGGTACACGCGTTTTGATCTTGGAGAAACAAGAATTCCCCGTCCCTGAAGCCGCTTACAAGGTGGGAGAATCCTCCGTCGAAATCGGCTCTTGGTACCTGGAGCAACTTGGACTCCGCGAACATTTCCAGGCCGATCACCTGCCTAAATACGGGCTGCGCTTTTTCTTCAACCGACCCGAGCACCGGAGCCTTGACGCCGGCGTTGAATTGGGCCTGACGGATCATTTCGATACACCGAGTTACCATCTCGATCGCGGCCGCCTTGAGAACTACCTTTTCACCAATCCCGGCGAAGCGTGCTTGGAGACAGGTGCCCGAATCATCGATATGCAGCTGGATGATTCGGTTAAAACCGTGGATTATATCCAAAACGGCACGCAACGTCAGGCCCGCGGTCGTTGGCTGGTGGATGCCACCGGTAAAGCGGCCTTATTGAAGAGACGCCTGAAGCTGGCCGAAAAGATCGATCACAATATCAATGCCGTTTGGTTCCGGGTGGATCGACCGATTCGAATTGATGACTGGTCCGATTTCAAGCATCACGCGACGTCGGGACCCTGTCGGCAACGTTGGCTTAGCACCATTCACCTGATGGGTCCGGGTTATTGGGTGTGGATGATCCCTCTCGCGGGAGATGCGACGAGCATCGGCATTGTATCGGACCCTAGTTTCCAAGACTTGCGTCAAATGAACACTTACAATCGAGCCCTGGCTTGGTTAAAAGAAAACCAACCCCTGCTGGCGGAGCATCTACCCGAAGATGCTGACGGGATCATGGACTTCGCGGCGGTGAAACAGATCGCCCGCGGCTGCAGCCGTTTGTTCTCAGAACAGCGCTGGGCGATTACCGGCGAGGCGGGCCTGTTCCTGGACCCGCTGTATTCACCGG
>JAKSAW010000260.1 GCA_022361455.1 Pseudomonadales bacterium
GGCCCAGCAGTTGATCCGCCGCCGCCGGGGGCAGGGCCTTGAGGGTTTGCGCAACGAGTGGGAGGGCCTGCGCTTCGTCACGGACGCCAACATCACGAAGGCAATGGGCCAACAGGTTATCCCGCTGCGCGATGAGGAGGTTGTTCGCGCTGAAGAAGCTCGCGCCAAGGAGCTTGGCGAGGCCGCCCGCGAGCGGGCCGAGGCACTAAAGGAAGAGACCGACGCAGCGACGTCCATGATCGAAGAGGTCATGACAAAGGAAGAGCGCCACATCCAGAAAATCCGCGAGATGACCGAGACGCGGAACCAGCTTGCGGCCACCTACGGCGAAGAGGCTGCGATCGTGCAGCAGCTCGACGTGGCGATCCAGCGCGTGAAGGACAGCTATGAACAGGTCTCGGAGGAGACAAAGAAGCTGTTCGGCATCATCTCCGATAACATCGCAAGCTCGATGGAAGAGTGGAAGGGTTGGGGTGACTTGATCAAGAACATCCTGGCCGACATCGTTCGGGCTGAGGGTGTGAATTTCTTCATCTCGCTCCTGACACCCGGCGCGCAGAAGGGGTCGAGCCTGGGCACACGGGCCGGCAACTGGCTCACCGGCGACGGCTTCGCTGAGGTTCTGCACGAAGGCGGCCAGCGCGGCCCGGTGCGGCGCGTCGATCCACGCACCTTTCTGGGTGCTCCGCGGTATCACGACGGCCTGTTCCCGGGTGAGTTCCGGGCGATCCTCGAGCGTGGCGAGACGGTTCTCCCCAAGGGTGCGGCGATGGCCGCCGGGTCGACCACGAAGATCTACAACTCATACGACTTTCGCGGCGCCGAAAAGGGGGTCGAGGAGCGGGTCAAGAGGATGCTCGACGAGCGCGACCGCACATTCGCATCGCGCTGGCTCAAGACTCAGAAGGAAGCGCGCGCAGCAAGGATGACCACCTGATGGCAATTTCATACCCTCGCGATGATCTCATGTCGGCCGTGCGCCTCATCGTGCAGGCGCCCGGTTTTCGGCTTCAGCCACTTCAGGAGATTTCCCGGCTTCGCAACGGCGAGATTCGAGCAAAGAATTTTGCCGATCCGATCTGGAAAGCGACGTTTTCGACACCAGAAATGACGCAAGACGACTGCGTCGACTTCGAGTCCATCCTGAATGACCTCGAGGATGGGCTGAAGACGTTTCAGGCTTACGATGAACGTCGCCCGTATCCGTTCCGGTATCAGAACGGCACGTTCTCCGACAATGGTCAGATCAGCGCGATTTCGAACAATGGCCGCACGGTGACCTTTTCGGGGTTCCAGCCGGGGTTCCAGTTGACGCGCGGCGACAAGTTTCGCCTGACGTCGATCGTCGGCACTACGCTACACGAGATCAAGGAAACGATCTCGGCAAATGGATCAGGCGCGACGTCTGCCGTTGAGGTTCAGCCGAACATCCCTCCGGCATACCAGGGCTCAAACCCGGTGAGCTTCAAGAAACCGTACTGCCTCATGGTAGTCGAGCCGGGTTCGATCTCGTACAACCCCGGCGCCAGCGCCTTGGGTACGGTCACTTTTTCCGCAGTTCAATACCTCTGAGGTAGCAGATGGACCCCATCAAGACCGCGAACCTGAC
>JAKSAW010000350.1 GCA_022361455.1 Pseudomonadales bacterium
ATCGGGATTGGATGTCAGTGATACCGGTGTTGTGCGTGCCACTTATACGAACGGTCAAACGACTGCCGTTGGCAAAATAGCGTTAGCAAGATTCGCCAATCCGCAGGGTCTTTCACAGATTAGTAATACTTCTTGGAGTGCCACCACCGATTCGGGTGAACCGCTGGCTGGTGAAGCGGGCACCTCAAGCTTTGGTTTGATTCAGGGGGGCGCGTTAGAATTATCCAACGTAGATCTTACCCAAGAACTGGTTAGCTTGATTACTTCGCAACGAAATTTCCAAGCTAACGCCAAATCTATCGAGACTTTCAACGCTACTACCCAGACAATCATTCAGATTCGATAGCGTTAATTAGAATTTAAAGCTTTCCCGCCGTTCGGTGGGAAAGCTTTTTTTATTACCCATTGTGTTCTTCCACCATTCAAACTTTTTGCGACTTGGCACTCCCTTTGCAACCTATCTATTAAACAGCTATTGGTGGCTGGAAAATTGACGCGAAGAGAATGTAATGGACAAGTTGTTATATGTCGCTATGACTGGAGCTCGAGAGGCTCTGACATCGCAAACTAATCACGGCAATAATTTGGCAAACGTTTCTACAACTGGCTTTAAGGCAGACTTTAATCAGTTTCGCAGTATGTCAGTTTATGGAGAGACTCATCCTTCACGGGCTTACGCTATGTCAGAACGACCTGGAACAGACATGAGCGCCGGGGCGTTTATCACAACTGCCCGTGATCTGGATGTCGCGATAAATGGTGAAGGTTGGCTAGCAGTGCAAATGCCCAATGGAGAAGAAGCCTACACCCGTGCTGGTGATTTAAAACGAAATGTGGATGGCACACTCACTACAGGAAGTGGATTGCCGGTAATGGGCAATGGTGGGCCTATAGTCTTGCCTGAATACGAGACATTAGAGATAGGTGTTGATGGAACCATATCACTTAAGCCTGTTGGCGAAACGCCTGTTGGCTTGCTGCAAATAGACCGCCTAAAACTTGTTAATCCAGGGAATGAAAACCTGGTTAAGAAGGAAGACGGGCTGTTCCACCTTAGAGACGGCGGCGAAGCTGATTTTGATGCCAATGTAAAGATTTCCCATGGTGTATTAGAAGGATCCAATGTAAACGCTGTGGGCGAATTGACTGAAGTGATCGCTGCCAGTCGGCTGTTTGAGCTGAATGTCAAAATGATGAAGACAGCAAAAGATAATGATG
>JAKSAW010000299.1 GCA_022361455.1 Pseudomonadales bacterium
GCCAATCAATCTTTTCAATTACAGGTAGCCGTTGATACTGCCTATCTTTGCACTTACGAATAATCTAACATATAGCAAAGTAGCCTCTAGGTAAGATGCATGATCTCTTCGAGGCTACTTTTTCCTATAAACGCCTATTAAGAACGGAATCGATATCTATGGCAACCACGCAAATTAAGCGAATCACCTTTGTTTGGAATGCAGACTTTAGTATTGCTGGTGGAATTCGTGCACTGCAAGAAGTTGTTGAGGGTGAACATTCCTGCACCCTCTGCGAAATTGCCTATCATCGAGTTACCCAAACCAAGGAATGGAAAAGCTACAAGAAAAGCCTGGCCAAACGCTATGGTGCAGAAATACGTCAGCCTTGCAAAAACCAGCTCAGCAAAAAAGAGCGACTAATTACCGAGAAAGATTTTCCTGCGGTACTAGCACATACGAATAATGGCGTCGTAAAACTTTTAGGTGGAAACGCTATCGACAACTGTAACGGTGATTTTAATCAGTTTAAAAGCAAGTTAGATGAGGCTATCAATCAGTTACTCAACGCGTAACTCCCAAAAAGAATTCGCAGAGCGCTAGCTGGGATTTTTCGGAAAATCAAAATCCACCAACTCACCGCAACCGCTTTCAATCTGCTTCCAATGCTCAATCGAGAGTTTCATATGCACCACACCGCTGGTAGGCACGTTATCTAAATCGATTCCACACAGATCGTTGACGAAAACAGTGAACGATGGATTATGGCCAAACAAACAAGCATGCCAATGTTGATCATTAAAGCCTCTAATCACATCATAAAGATCATCACTGAAGCACTCATAAACCTGTTCACTTAGGCGAATGCGTTCTACGGGATACTTAAGCTGCTGAGCAAAAAGTCGAGCAGTTGTCAAAGCACGCGTGGCATAACTCGATAGCAAGTAATCTGGACGATGGCCTTTATTCACAAAACGCAAGGCCATATTGGGAACGTCTTTCCAGCCGCGTTGATTTAACGGCCTTTCAAAATCCTCTAAGCCATCATATTTCCAACTGGATTTTCCATGACGAACTAAGGTAAGTAATCGCATTTACTTGGTACGCCCCGCCATTTTTTGACGCTTTCGATAATTCACTTTAAATAGAACCTTATGTGCTTTTTTAAAGGACTTTTTCAGGTCTTTCTTCTCGCTAGCAATAGCCTTTAAAAATGGTTTGAGGTCTGCGCCATGCCTTTCCCGTGATTCATGAGAACATATCACTTCTTCTAAAACACAGAGATCATGAAAGTGCCCTAGGCCCTCTCCCAACCGCTTTAGACGTTTGTTATAACCCGGGGCCACTTGGCCTTTTGCTACACCCGTTAATCCATATAACCAATATTTAACCCACTTACGCCAACGATGATAGGGCTCATCCTCAGTACTCTTGATAGCATTTTCACCCAAGACTTGTGCTTTGATAAAAACTCGATCCAGTCCCGTTGCCCAAAAGTCCTGGCCACTATCGACATTGGGCCAAACTGTCATAATTTGTTCAAATGCTGCGCGAGGCTCTAAAGGGCGTAAATCGGTGTTCCCGTGCTGCTTGATTGAGGACAAATCATCAATCACCCTTTGATATTTCTTACGCTTACGAAGAGGCCAACTGCTCATCACATGCTCTAAGGTCTCTCGCAACACATGGGCATCCCGCGTACCACTGTAGCTATCAGCAAGTTGTTTAAGCTGGCGATTAGCATCGCGAATAGGGGCTTTTCCTGGATAAACCCTTAAATAAGCACGTAACTTTTTAGTACAAACCCGCAACCCATGAACCGCTTCTGGAGATCCGGGTTCCTGATCAAAAAGGTTCAATACATCTCGAATCGACCCAACGGCCGCCGAACGAATAGGATCAATGCTCATTTGACTCATATTACGGATACTTAGACATGGAAATAAGGCAATTGAAAAACTAACACAAAATGAGCAAAAATATTATGACAAACTCATTACTAGCGTGACTTCAAGTGTTCTATATCAATCCTTTGAGGGCGAGTGATCCAGTAACCCTGAGCGTAGTCCACACCCAGTTCTTTGAGTTTCTCGAGAATTTCCTGGGCCTCTACGAATTCAGCGATTGTCTTTTTACCCATCACGTGGCCAATACGATTGATAGATTCCACCATCGCATAATCAATGGGATCATCGCAAATATCCTTAACAAAGGCGCCATCGATTTTTAAATAGTCCACCGGTAAGTTCTTCAAATAACCATAAGAAGAAAACCCACTACCAAAGTCGTCCAACGAAAATTTACATCCAAGTTGTTTAAAGGCATGAATAAACGAAACCGTTTTCGTTAAATTTGTCACAGCCACTGTTTCAGTAATTTCGAAGCAGACTTTGTCCGGTGAAATTGGATATTGCTCAAATAGCCCAGTTAAGAAATCCGGGAAGTCATCATCACTTAGCGTTAGCCCGGATAAATTAATTGCCACCTCGGAAAGATTAGCTAACAGCTCTTGGTCATCGTTAAGCCAACGGAATACATGCGTTAGCACCCATCGATCTAATGCAGGCATAAGATTGTAACGCTCAGCTGCTGGAATAAATGCTCCGGGATAGACTTCGTCTCCCCCGTCCAATAGCCGGACCAAAATTTCGTAGTGAATCCCCTCGCTTGATTCACTAGCGCCCTCGATCCCTTGGTTTGCCCCCTGATCGACTAGTGTAATCTCCTGTCGGTAGAGAACTAATTGATTTTCCTCCAGCGCCTGGGTAATACGAGAAGCCCACTGCATTTCACGCTGTTTAGACGCTAACTCCCAATCCTCTGGGGAGTATTCATGCACTCTATTTCGCCCAGCGTCTTTAGCTGCATAGCAAGCTGCATCCGCGAGACTGAGCAAACTTTTTACCGAATCGGTCTCATCGCTAATCGTCACCAGACCAATACTTACACCAAGA
>JAKSAW010000534.1 GCA_022361455.1 Pseudomonadales bacterium
GTTCAATGGAATAGTCAGTTTGCTCATACTTAGGTGGCATATAAAATGGAAATTCTTCTTGTTTGGCAAACGGGGGGAAACAGGCGGAATAAAAAAAGAAGGTGAGAAGTTGAGATGTTGATTGCGCCAGGCTAAGCCCTGGAAGAGGGGAAACCCTTTAGTAAATATGTCTAAGGGTAGAAACTCTTCGTAGAAACCCAGTGGGTATAGTAATCCCACCCGGTAAAGGTTGACCACCAGCCGGAAGCGAGTTTTGCATAGTCTTCGGTAACGGAGGCATGAAGCGTAAACAGCGAGTACAAAAGCCGTGTGATAGAGCTTCGAAATTCAACATATCACCGGAGCCTTCGTCGTTCAACCAGCGGGGGCTGCACCGAGATGCCGAAAAGGTCTGGCGTTAAGGTCCGGTCGGAGTCCGAGAGCAGGGCAGATGTACGTGAGGGTTTCCAGGGAACCTGGGAGGTCCACGAGTCCTCCTTCTGATATAACCGGGTCAGGGGCTGCCGGTGAATTCAACCCCCGGCAATGCATTGCCGACTCCGCACTGCATTGAGCCTTATGTTTTTTTTTGAGGGACACAAACTGGTGGAGTCAAAGAAGGTATTGTATGACGTACTTAAGTGATACAAGACGGGACAGTGGAAGTCTTAGCTCTCTCATATTACCGAGTGAAAGCAGGGAAACCCACCCAGGGAAGCCTGTGAGTAGGGAAGGGGAGAGTCGGGTGATTGAATCGTTGTTGGGAAACACAACTTACACAAGGAGGTAAGGTAACAATGGTAATGAAGAAAGAGGAATTATCTAATTTACCGGTGTACACGAAACAGCATCGGATAGCGAAAATAGCATTGCAGAAAGCAGGAGAACCGCTAACTTTGCTGCATCATTACATGGACGAGACGTGGCTGATGGTAGCTTTCAAGCATTTGAATAAGGATAGCGCCCCCGGAATAGACGGTGAATCGGTGTATGATTTTGCAAAGAATCTGGATAGTAATATCCGGTCCCTGCTCAGAGAAGCCAAAAAGGGTACCTACAAAGCACCGCCGGTGCGGCGTAGTGAAATCCCCAAACCAGGAAGCAAAAAGGAGAAGCGCCCCCTGGGTATTCCAACAATCCGGGATAAAGTACTGCAGAAAGCAGTTCAAATGGTGCTTGATCCGGTTTACGAACAGGAGTTCTACCCGTTCAGTTTTGGTTTCCGCCAAGGTAAATCTCAGCATCAGGCGTTGGATTACTTGTGGAAGGGTATAATGGACAACAATATCAGTTGGATCATTGATCTGGATATCCGCAGTTTCTTCGACACAGTAAAGCATGAGGTTCTCCGTGGCTTGCTGCAAAAGAGGGTGCGTGACGGTGTAATAACGCGTTTAGTTGGTAAATGGCTTAAAGCAGGAGTGATGAGAGATGGTAGCATTTACTACTCTGATCAAGGAACTCCTCAGGGTGGGATCATCTCCCCCCTGCTCAGTAATATTTATCTTCATGAAGCACTGGATAAATGGTTTGTGAAGGTGGTGCAACCCAGACTTGCGGGAAGAAGCCTAATAGTCCGATTTGCAGATGATGCAGTCCTTGGCTTCGAAAGCAAACTGGAAGCAGAAAAAGTACTCCAAGCTCTTAAGCAGAGACTTCAAGTCTATGGTTTGCAACTACATCCCCTCAAAACACGGTTGGTCTACTTTAGCAAACCGCCCAACACCAGTGGCAAAAATAACGACGGAAGAGGGACAAAACCGGGTAGTTTTGATTTCCTGGGTTTTACCCATTACTGGGGTAAGTCTTTGAAGGGTTTCTGGGTGGTCAAGAGGAAAACAGCCGGCAAAAAGCTTAGAGAGAAGTTGAGAAATATAAATCAATGGTGTAAGGAACATCGGCACCATCCCATAGACTATCAATATCTTAAGCTCTGTCAGAAGCTCAAAGGCCATTATGCCTACTACGGAATCACCGGTAACAGCCGGGGTTTGAGTTTATACCTAAATCAGGTGAAACGGATATGGAAGAAGTGGCTATGTCGCAGAAGCTGGAAAAGTCGATTTAATTGGGACAGGTTTAACCAATTTCTCGATCAACATTGCCAGCTTCCCACTCCGAAGGTCGTACATTCCATATACGCAAACACGCAGCGAAACAATCATTCGAGGAACCGGATGCGTTAATTGCGCTCGTCCGGATCTGCGGGGGTGCCGATGGGTAACTGTCGGCACTACCCGGAGAAAAAGATTGAAAAGATTAAAGACTTTTGCCACGGATTGCCACGGATGAAAAAAGAAAAAAACAGGCAGGATAGAAAATAATATCGTGCCTGTCACCGATGTACCTTTTATTTTAATTATACCATTGAAAAAATACTGGCAGAGAATTCGTTCAAATAACACTAAACGTTGTCGCAGCGCATCATAGTGGAAGAAACATGTTCAGATGAAGGCTTAGTGCCACCCTCTTTTCGCCCCCACAATCACTGCCGTCACCTCGGAATCCCCATTGATCATGGTATCCTCCTTTTTTCTCATGTTTCTTATGCATAAATTCAAAAAGTTCTTATTGAGCACGCAACCAACGCTATGTTGTTTTCACAAATTATATTTCTGCAATTCTTGCTTCTGATTGACAGGCTTTTAATCGCGATTGCATTTTGTGTGGACA
>JAKSAW010000407.1 GCA_022361455.1 Pseudomonadales bacterium
CTAGCGATATTGACAATTGCGCCACCTTTTCCGGTTTTTAGCATGGCTTGATAGGCTTGCTGTGAAAGTACTAGTGGCGCGATTAGGTTTAAGCGAATGATGGATTCACTTAATCGGTGCGGGGCATCAGCTGCTTTAACGGGTGGGCTACCGCCAGCATTGTTGATAAGTACGTCGAGCCCACCGGTAGTTTCCACCACGGTATCGATGATTTTTTGCGACTCTTCTGGTTTGCGTACATCAGCAGAAACAAAGACAGCATCTTTACCGTTAGCGCTTATTGGTGTGTCTGGTGCATTTCTTCCGCAAATAAAAACTTCAGCACCAGCTTTAAGAAAGGCCTCTGTGACACCTTTGCCAACACCTTTAGTGCCACCGGTAACAATCACGCTTTTACCGGAATAGTCATAAGTGATAGTGCTCATTTAAAGAACCTTAACTTTGCTTTGGCTTGTTTAAAAACTTCCAGACGCCGTTTGCGGTGCCGACTAATGTGTCTCCGCACCAGGCTTGACCTTCAATAAAGGCAACGGAATTAGTGATTTTAGTGGCTTTACCTACTGCCATTAAAAATTCCCCTGGCAGCGTAGCCGCTAAGAAGCTAGTTTGCATCGATAGGGTAACCACAGGCGCTTCGTCTTTGTTAATAGCCGCTGTCATGCCCATTGCTTCATCCAGTAGCGTTAACAATAGACCACCATGGCCACGTTGATTACCGCCAATGTGATGGTCTTTAAGCGGCAAACCTACCCAGCCGGAAACAGAGCCATCTTCATTGGTTTCGCGTTTGTAATGAAAAGGGCCAACGTGAGTAGAGAAGGGCGCATAACGCGCCTCTACAAAACCTTCTGGAATAATAACTTCAGACATCGATTAGCCTCGTTCCAGTATAGCGGCACCAGTAGGCACACCCGTTCCTGCTGTAACTAGAACATGGTTAACATTTTCAACTTGGTTAACCGAGGTTCCACGTATTTGGCGTACGGCTTCTGCGATGCCGTTCATACCATGAATGTAAGCTTCACCTAATTGGCCGCCGTGAGTGTTAACCGGGAGTTTCCCGCCACGGTTGATATGTCCATCACGCACATAATCTTTCGCTTCACCTTGGTCACAGAAACCGAAGGCCTCAAGTTGCGGTAGCACCCAAGGAGAGAAGTGATCGTATAAACAAGCCATGTCGATATCGTCTGGATTTAAACCGGCCATGCTATAGACCTCAGCAGCACAAGCATCGAACTCGGGAATGCCGGAAATGGTTTCGCCATAAAAAGGCGTCATCATTCGAGTATCTTTAACGATACTTTGACGAGCACTGGCAATTAATGCCGGTGTCTGTTGCAAATCTTTAGCTTTTTCAGCAGAGGTCACCACAAATGCAACGGCGCCATCGCTTTCTTGGCAGCAGTCGTAAAGCCTTAAGGGGTCTGCAATCATTCTTGAAGTTTGGTGATCTTCTAGAGTGATAGGCTTTTCATAAAAGAAGGCGTTTGGGTTGGTTGCAGCAAAGTCGCGCATTGATACTGCAACACGACCAAAGTCTTCGCTAGTGGCGCCATACTCATGCATATAACGGCGTGCGCTAAAAGCAATCCAGGCTGCAGGTGTCATAAATCCGAACGGAAAATAATGACTAAAGTTGATCATGTTTGGATTCAGTGGGCTGGTATCCATTAGCTGACCACTACCAAATCGTAATCCAGAACGCTCATTTAGTGCGCGATAAATAACGACTGTATCGCACAAGCCAGAAGCAATTGCAGTTGCTGCGTGAACAAAAGGCCCACATGCAGCACCACCACCAAATTCGGTGCGAGAAAAGAATTTTAATTCTTTGCCACCGACTTGACGCAGAATTTCATTTTCCCAATTGTTATCCATACTAAAGGTGGCCATGCCATCGATGTCGGCACCTTTTAACCCGGCATCTTCAAGGGCGGCTTTGACTGCTTCGCAAGCAAGTTGCATTTCTGTGCGGCCAGAATCCTTTGAAAACTCAGTGGCCCCGATACCTACAATGGCTGCTTTACGTGAAAGAGTTGCTGGCATTGTTATTCTCCTTCCTTAGCCAGTTGTAAAATAGCACTACCACTAACGTGGTTGCCCATGCCGTTTTTACCTTTGAACTCAACGGTGGCAAGGTGCTCGCCATTGTCGTCGTTAATTTCTTGAACCGTGCCTGTCATTGTCATGGTATCGCCAGGAAAATTAGGTGCGCCTAAATTAAACTTAATATTCTTAATTCTGCTTCCAGGGCCGGCCCAATCTGTTAAATAGCGACCAACAAAACCGTTAGTGGAAAGAATATTCATAAAGATATCAGGTGTGCCTTTTTCTTCGGCTGCTGCTTTGTCGTGGTGTACGTCCTGGAAATCTTGAGATGCGATGGCACAAGAAACGATAACACGAGGTGTTAGATCTAATACGAATACCGGTAATTCATCGCCCACACTAATTTGTGAGGCATAAACATTTTTAATCTCTGACATGATTATTTCCTCAAGTTATTGTGCAGGTTTAAAAATAGGGAGAGACATGCCTTCTTGGACTTCTTTAATTTCCATTTCTACGGCCATGCCAATTTCAATGTCTTCGGGTTTGCAGTTTTCAAGCTGCGATACCAAACGAACGCCTTCTTCCAAATCAACCAGTACAATTGCATTAGGGTAATCAAATGGTGGGATTTCCGGATAATGCATCACTGTAAAGGTGTAAACAGTTCCCTTGCCGGTTGATTCGATAGTATCCCATTCAGTGCTTTGACAGCATTCGCACATAGGTTGAGGAGGATGGCGCAGCGTGCCACAGCTTGTGCAGCGCTGAATCAATAATTTGCCTTGTCTTAGTCCTTCCCAATAATGCTCATTATCATAGTTCTCAATAGGTGCGACACGATTAATCTTCATGGGGCCGCTACTAGATTTTGGAGCGGCAGGGCGCTTAGGTGCTTGATATTGGAAATAAGTAATAGTTGCTTCAGCAAAGCATTCTTCGTTTTGATCTAAAAAATGTGCAATCTCTGTAACGAAAAACCCTTTGCCCACTGCCGTTGATTTCTCGTCGGTAATATTGACGATGGTGCTGTAGTGATGGACTTGATCGCCTTCTTCTAGGTAGCGATGAAAAGTTTGATCGTAGCTAACAGCCATAACCCCGGCGTAACCATGTTCTTCCATGATGGACAGGATCTCGTAAGGATTATCCGTACTTGAACCTTCGGGGTAGTTACCTTGTGCGTCACGCATGGTCCACATTTGCATCATGGTAGGAGGTGCTATCACTTTGTCGTCTTGTTGATAAAGCGGATTGTTATCGCCCATGGCAGTACACCATTGCCATACTTGAGTGCGTGATACTGGGTTAAAGCTTTTATAGGGCCCAACGCGGCGATTGAGCAGGGGCTTAACCTTCTCTAGAAGCTCCGCTGCTGATAATTCCGACATGCTTGCTACCTCATATGGGTTCTTGGAATCTTTGTTGTTTTTCAGCGCATATTGGCTGCAGTTTCCCGTAAAATACCAATTATGCATTAATATTGCAATGGTAATGCATAATTGCCTTTCTAGAGGTGCAAATTAGCCAGATGGGGATGGGATATGTTAAGGAAGAGCTTCGCGGGAGCTGTTAGTAGAATTAAAAAGGGCATCATTAAGATGCCCTAATTTGTACACAGGTTCTTCAGTTAAAAATCTCAAGCATTAGCTTGTTCAACCAAGGCTTTAAGATCGCTACTTGGATCCGCTAGATTTTCTTCTGAGATCGCAATTTTCTGGGCAATGATTTTCTTAGCTTGCATAAACTCTTTTGAAGCGTTGATACAGTCAGCCGCCAGTATTTGGTCACCTTTTAAGTACCAGGCGACAAAGGAATTGCTGCTAGGCTCTCCGCGTAAAACTACTCGATCGTATCCTTTGTTAAAGCCTGAGATTTGCAGTTTGATATCGTACTGATCCGACCAGAACCAAGGCATGGAGTGGTAAGCTTTTTTGTTGCCACAAATAGATGCTGCCGCGGTTCTTGCTTGCTCGTTTGCATTGGGGACTGATTCTAGACGCAAACGGAAACCAAGAAGATCGTTAGGGTGGTTGGTGCAATCGCCGGCAGCAACGATGTCAGGGTTGTTGGTTGTTGCGAACTCATCAACAAGAACGCCATTGTCGCACTCTAAACCGGCATCTTCAGCGATTTCGGTGTTGGGGATAACGCCGATACCGATAATGACTAGATCAGCATCTAAGGTTAAATCGTTATTGCACACCACTTGCTGTACGCGGTCATCACCTTTTAGTTCCATTGCTTGAGCTTCGGTAATGATTTTAACGCCATGGCTTTCGTGAAGCTGGGTGTAGTATTCGGAAAGTTCAGGAGCAGTTACTCGCTCAAGCACCCGATTCATCATTTCAAGTACAGTCACTTCCATTCCGAGTTTGCGTAACGAAGCAGCAGTTTCCAAGCCAATGTAACCACCACCAACTATAACGGCTTTGTTACCTTCTTTAATTTCTGCTTGGATTGCTTGTGCGTCAGCAAGCGTTCTTAGATAGTGAACGCCTTTTAAATCAGCGCCAGGAATTGGCAGTTTACGAACGCGAGCACCGGTGCAGAGTGCAAGCTTGTCGTAATTAAGAATCTCACCGCTTTCTAGGGTGATTTCTTTGCCTTCGGTATTAATGGCAGTGACCGTTTCCCCTAATTGAAATTCAACATTGGCTTTTTCATAAACCGTGGATTTGAAAATGTCGATTTGATCTGCGGTTTTCTCGCCATTCAATAACGCTTTTGAAAGTGGGGGGCGGTGGTAAGGGGCGGCTTTTTCATCACCGATCACAAGAATCTTGCCTTCCCAGCCTTCTTTTCTGACGGCAGTGGCTAGTGATGCGCCTGCATGGCTGGCTCCGATAATTATGCAAGTTTGGTTCTCTGTGCTCATTAATATGGTCTTCCTATGGGTTACTACCTAATTTAACGCTGGCTTTCATATTAGTCCTATTCGAGGTGCTTTTCCTGTGTGAGTGCGCCACAAAATGGAACGATGGTTTTTGTTATACCAAAAACTAGAAGGCCAATTAGATGCGTTCGATCAATAAACTGCAAACGAATATTTTTCTCTAAATACGGCTTGATTTTATATCCCATAAAGTATACGGTGTAAACCAAAAGTCAAGCTATAATAAGTTAGTCAATTTGAAGCTTACTTTCAAAAGCACAATAACATAGCAAAGATTTAGAGAGAGGAGTAATTAAAATGCCAACACTTAAGATCACAAATCTTGCTGGGGAAAAAAGTACGTTAGATGCCACTTCTGGTGAAACGCTTATGGAAGCGTTGCGCGACAATGGTTATGACGAGATAGAAGCTATTTGTGGTGGTGTTTGCTCGTGTTCTACTTGCCACGTTTATATTGAAGGCGATTGGGCGGCTAAGCTAGGGGAGCGTAGCGAAGACGAGTATCAATTGGTATCCAGTACCGAAGGATTTAAAGACAACTCGCGTTTGTCTTGTCAGATCACATTGACTGATGAGATGGATGGTTTGGAATTAACAATTGCAGAGCAAAGCTATTAATTTCCAAGCATCATAATTGTAAGCAATTATGTAAAACAAAAAAGCCGCGAATGATCGCGGCTTTTTTGTGCTTTTAGTAATCTGGCTGTTGCTTTTGTTGTGTGTTTTATAAACAAAGAATCCCCGGGTTTTAGTCGGGGATTCTTTTAAGTGTCGCTTGTAGACTTATTTAAAAGATTAAGCCGTTTTAGAAAGAGGCTGTTCTTCTTGCTTCTCTTCTGGGAACCCATAGTTGTATGGGCGAACACTCTTAACTTTCAACCAAACACCTTTTTCTGGTTCGGTTTGCCCGCCAATCATACGGGATCTTGGCATCTCATTAGTGCCCTGGAATTCAGAGGTGAATTCAACGCGGCGAGCAAATTCAGCAAAGATAATGCGCAGTTGTTGGCGTGCTTGGTTCATACCTACGCATGCCCGTCTGCCGCCGCCAAAAGGCATGAATTCATAGGGCGCGGGCTTGCTGCCTGATAACCAGCGCTCTGGTTTATATTCCAGTGCGTCTTCACCAAAGATTTCTTTCTTGCGCTGAGTTAAATAAATGTTTGGTAGAACTGCTGTGCCTGCTGGAATAAGACGATCACCTAATTGGGTGTCGTAGCGGAGCCAACGTATAAATCCAACTGCTGAAGGTGTTAAGCGCTGGGATTCATTCAGGCAAGCTGTCAGGTAAGGGAGCTCTGAAACTTTAATGGCATCAAAGCCGTCTTCTTCTTGAATGCTATTAATAACTTCTTCACGAATCTTGGCTTCGATATCGGGGCGTTGTTGCATCCAGATTTCCATCCACGCACCTGTTGCTGCACTGGTTTCATGTCCGCCAATCATTAGGCCGATGCCCTCTGAGATAACGCGTTCTTCGTCTAATAGATTCCCATCCTCATCGGTTGCGCGAGCAAGGATAGAAAGGGTGTGAGTTTCTGTATCATCCATTCTTGCGCGAATGGCGCGGATATCTTCACGCATCATTTCTGCAAGTTGAACTTTTAGGTCAACAGCTCGTTTCCAAGGAAGAATGCCTTTTTTACCATTACCTAGTTTTTTCTCTGCGGAGCGCTTCAAGTATTTCTTGTTAAGCCACTGACGGAAGCTTCTTGCGCCAACCACAGAAGCTAAAGTGAACATAGTGTCACTAGTTGCTTCTAGCATCCAATGCAGCATGATTTCTTTGTAAAGCTCTTTGCGTTCGCCATGGCGCAAGTCGAATAGGGTATAGCAAATAACGTCAAGAGTGATGTCACCGATCAAGCGCGGCATATTGTATTCATCACCTGGTTTCATGTTATCAATCGTTTCGGTGACTATATCGTGCATGACGCTTGCACGAGCTTTTAGTTTTCCTAAGTTAAAATTAGGAATAACCAATTTGCGAGAATCTTGGTGCTCTTTTTCATTAAGAAATACAGTATTTTTCTCACCTAAATCCATAGGTAATTGCACTAAAGATTGATCATATTTGTCTTCGGTTAGCTTTAGGATGTCTTTTATCATCTCAACATCCGCGGTCCAAACCATTGGCCCTTGGCCGGGTAGTGTTAGAGTAAACACATCACCAAGTTCACGTTGGTTCTTTTCCATGTAGTCCCAGATGCCAATCCCTAGTCCTAAGGCCTGCTTGAACTTACTATCTTTGGGTATCGGTGGTAATTGGGCCTGTTGAGTCATAATTCTCTCCTGATGCCTCACTCTTGTAGTCTTGTTAGGTGTAGTTATTAAATGTTGTTGCTTTTTATATATAGAAAGGCAGCTATCGAAATTAATCAGTAGCTGCCTTTATTACTTATTCTGCGTCTTGAAGCTCTTGTTGCTTCTTCATGTTATCCCAGAATAATTGTGGTACGTGTTCGTTAGGAACTTTTACAAAGCTTGCTTCAGTCGGGTCGCCATTAGTGTAAGATTGTTCACCGCAACCCATACCATCGTCATCAAAGATGAAGAATAGAGCCATGCGAATAGTTAGCATGTAAACGGCATCTTCATCATCTGGCTCAATACCGAAAGCAACAGGTAGCATGGAGCCGTGATACATTTGATGTACGTTACCTTCGATAACGATTGTGTCATCACCAAC
>JAKSAW010000810.1 GCA_022361455.1 Pseudomonadales bacterium
ACGCCCGACGCAACGTCCGGAATGGTACAAATGCTCCATAAGACGTGGGAAACATCGCCATTTACAACTGTTGAAACCAGCTAAATCACTGGTAAAGAATAACCTCGATATCCGAAACCCAAAACCTAGCAATTTGGAACTTACCACCCATACGACATTGGAAACCGGGTTTTTCGCTGCCGATGCCCCGAATTGGCAAGAAAAAGCAAAATGCATAAAACGGCTGTAAGTGCTTTGCCTCTTTGTGTGGCGCGGATCAGAAGGTGCGCTCCGCCAATGTTGAAAAGGACAAAATCATTCAACCAGAGTGCGGTATCGAGAGATTCAGCGCCTTCTGGTCCGTGTGGAGGAACGAAGACCTTCAAATGACCAGACATTTCAACCGAAGGGTTAAACAACCCCAACCGTATCTTCTCTCCTATCCCAAAGCTTGGATATACCCTTCGGCAGGAACTACCTTCCCGCACGAGAGTCTTCGTTCCTCCACACGGACCAGAAGCTCTAAACTACATCCCCGAAGCTGAATGACCCAAGGTAGGTACAAAATTCCCGGCACGGTGCTAATATAGATAAAAACCGGGGGCGGCACTTGATTCTTGCTTATCATCGTGTGACCGAATTGGAAAGCGATCCTCAGTTATTGGCGGTCACGCCCGCTCGTTTCCGAAAGCAGTTGGAATATTTGGCGGCGCACTATCAGGTATGGTCGGTAGATGCCGTCGCGGATGCCTTGCGTACCGGTGAAAAGCTACCCGATAATTGGATCTGCCTAACCTTTGACGACGGTTATCAGGACAATCTCCGTCACGCGGCTCCCATTGCCGCCGAGGCTGACATGACGCCCCTGACCATCTTTCCCGTCAGCGGAATGATCGATACGGTGGAAGAGCCTTGGTGGGATGAGTTGGAGTGCCTGTTGCTCTGTCCCGGCCGTCTGCCTCAGGACTTGTGTCTGCAATTCCCCGATACCACCTATCGCCGCGACTTGGGTGTGGATGCGGAGATACAATCATCGCCCGAAAACCCGGTTTGGACCGTGTTGAACCCCAAAAATCCAACCCGGCGCCATGAGGTCTATCGAGAGTTACACCAGTTGTTGCGGCCCCTCTC
>JAKSAW010000475.1 GCA_022361455.1 Pseudomonadales bacterium
CACTTAGAAAGCAGTGGGTAACAGCGCTATATCCACAAGGTGGGTTTGTGACTGATTATGCGAAAACCAATGGCCAAGAAGATTTTGCAGAAAGTTATGCCTGTTATTTGTGTGATCCGCAAACGTTAAATCGCTTTCCAGAAAAATACTTGTATATGCAGCAGTTATTAAAAGGTGTTTCGCGATTTCAAAGTGCTTCAATAAACACTTATTGAAGCGGCAGCTTAAATTTAGTCGCGTACTTTTGCAGGCCTGTTTGAATGGTCGTGCCGTCCTCAGAAAGAGGTTTATTCATTAAGGCCGTTAACTCGTTTTGCATGTCTTGCTGTTGAGTTTTTGGATTCATTAATAACGTTTGCGCAAACAAAGCAGAAAAACAATTAGGGTCAAGTCTAAGGGCTTTTTTAACAGAAACTTCTGCTGCTTCGCGCTCGCCTTTTAGAATTTGAATCACACCTAGCGTGCCATGGTTTTCTGCAAAGGTGCGATCTTTTTCCATCGCTGCGGTAACGGCTTCTTCCGCGCCGTCTAGATCATTTTTGGTAATACGCACCCAAGTGAGGGCATTCCAAGAACCCAAATGGCTTGGCATAAATTTGGTGGCGTTTTCTAAATAGTCTTCACCGGCATCAAGATCTTGATCTAGCAGGGCAGCTAAGCCCATGCCTAGCCAAGCTCTGCCATCATTGGGTTGTTTGTCTAATATCTTTTGAAAACAAGGAACCGAAAGTTTGGTTTCCATATCGTCCAAAAATAAGGTGCCTAAAGTAGCAAGAGATTCATTGTTGTTAGGGGCTAGCGATTGCGCTTGTTCCGCATAGTGGCGTGCCAATTCATAATCTTGTTTATCTAAATACAAGATCGATAACACACCGAGTAAGTCGCCATTGTCCGTATGTTGTTTGGCGAGTTCGCTAGCTAATTCTATGGCCTTTTCAAGCTCGCCGGTGTGGTGCAGTGCCCTTAAATAAAGTACATCTGCTTGCACAAAGCTAGATTCTGGGTGACTGCGAATGACCTCTAAGTGTGTCAATGCTTCTGGCATTTTGCTTAACATGGCCAAGCTTAAAGCCAAGTTATAGCGCACGCCGGCATTATCGATGCCACTGTCTAATAACTGCATCAGTAAATCTTTAGCAGTGTCATATTCAGCCTGCGAAATACACACTGTGGCTTTCTGAAACATTAAGCGAGGATTGTTGGGGTTATGTTCAATGCCTCGCCCCAAAAGCGCCTGTGCAGACGATAACGGACCCACCTGCAAATAAATATCCACCAAGTCCGCAATAATACTTGGGTTATTGGGATCGGCTTTTAAAAAGTTCGTTAAACTTTCAATTCTTTGTTGTGGGTCCATAGGGCTTACTGATAAATGTCTTGTGGCTTGTTAGTGCTCGGGATTGTACTGTTGTTCAAATCGTCTAGCAGCTCTTTTCCTTTACCGAAATACAGGTTGTCTGAAGGTGCCGATTGTAACAGCACGTTTAGGTGACGCTCTGCATCATCGCGATTGTTGAGTTCTAAGTTGGCAATGGCGCTAAAATACAAGCTGGGTGCGTGAGTGGGTTCCACTTCGAGAATGTTGCCCCAAATCTCCAGCGCAGTTTGTTGTTCGCCAGATTCTAAATTCACCATACCTAATTGAAAGCGCTCAGTAACGGCATTCGGATTGGCTTCCAAAAAAGTGGCAAATAGCGGCTTGGCTTTATGGTGTAGCTTTAATTGAGCGTAGATTTTTGCAGCGAGTGCATTTGCTACCACAGGGCAGTCCTGATAATCCAGCGCTGCTTTAATCTTCTCTAAGGCGCCAGCGACATTGTTGTTTTCTAAATCTAATTGGCTTAATGCAATCAGTTCTTCAGCGTCGAACTTTTGGAGATCCATGTTTCTTTTCCTTTTTACCATCTGATTCTGAGGCCAATACTGATTTTGGCGCATTGTAAAAAAATGATTTAAGGGCGTACGCCGGTAATCCCAAGACGTACTTACCAACGACGCCAAAACCAGAGCTGATGGTATTCACCGTGGCGTCGAAACCCGTATCAAAATCGTTCTGTGTGAGTTGCGTAACCAGAGCGCCGCCAATACCAATAGGTAACGAAATAATCATGCCGGGAACGCCTAAGATATAACTGCCAGCTGTGTCGGCGCTCTCCACAAATGTGCCTTCGTCTTTAAAGGGTTCGTAGGGTGTGTTCCAGGTGTCGATAAATGGGGTTTGGTGAAATGCTTGTGTGTTTTCTGCTGTGTTTGTTTCTGTCGCAGCAGCTGCGAAGTTGGCGCTAAGAGAAATTATACAAGCTAAACAAATTAGAATGCTTTGTTTTGCCACTGAAGGTGGCCGTTGTGACTTAGTTGGCATCATTGACTGCTTCATCCGTGAACAAGAGCTATGAGCGGGGAGTTTACGCGAATGATTTTAGAGTGCAAGTTAAGGTTTGGTTATAAGTTGATCAGTCACAGTTCATCAAATCTTTACTGTACATAAATAATACTTTCCGGTATTTTGTGTTTCCATTAGTCAATTCAGATTAAAAAACGAACAGGCACGGATCGCCGACTGGTGAGTAAGCTATGGCTGAGTGAGTAGATCGGGGGATCCGCTAACTTGTTAAGACCAAAGTTTAGTCAGCATGGTATTTATGTGCCGTACTTGGGGGAAGGCAATGAATACAGATGTCGCGCTAGGCATGACACAAGATGTTTTGTGGACTGCTGCCATCATCGCCGCACCGATATTGGGTGTGGCACTCATTATTGGTCTTCTTATCAGCATTATCCAAGTGGTCACTCAGATTCAGGAGATGACGCTCACATTCGTGCC
>JAKSAW010000233.1 GCA_022361455.1 Pseudomonadales bacterium
AACCGGAAGATACTCTCAGCTTCATAAAACCTATTTCCAATGTAATAGAAGAGATTATTTCACCTATAGACCAGCCCAATCCATTTAATCCTAAAAGTGGCTATATTTCCTCTGCTAACAACAAGCCTTTCGCAAATCCTATATTTTCGAAACACTGTCCTATCATGCATGGCAGGATTATGTACACACTAAAACACAAGATCCGACCATGCGTCGCTATTTAAGTGGCATCGATAACTGGAAGCCAGAACTCTTTAACTGGTTTAAGGAATTATCAGATGAAACGCTATCAGAGAGGATGTTGATGTGGTTAGAAAAAACTAAAGCGGATCTCGAAGAACAGACGACTTGGGGTGATTTACAACGCCAAGTGCAAACGCCGGCGATAGGAATGATTCCAGTAATCGGTGATCGCTTTAGAGAAGCCACTTATCCCGGTGATGGATCCAACGACACTTTACATAAAGGTGGTCGTCAACACGGCCCTGTACCTCAAGAGATTCTCTATGGATCCAGTGCGCGACATATTAGCGATATGTCGTCTTTGGATGAAAATTACTTCGTGCTTCATGGTGGTCAAGATGGCTGGCTGAAAGGGCCTAATCTGACGGATCAAACGCAGTTATGGCGACAAGGTAAGTATATTAAGATTCCTTTGTCGATGGACAAAGTCAAAGCGCAATTTAATCGCCACATTTCAGTTTACGAACCAGAATAACCACTATTCGTAACGCTAATTAACATGCTTTAGAAGTGCGTTAGAATACAGACAAAATTTGCTGTTCTAGGATAATCAATAATAAACCGGTAAACTGTTGTCTTTTATTGTTCAGTAAAGGTTAAACGATTGAATCCAATAGATATACCCACCGTCACTATTAGCCAAATATCCATGGAATGGTTATTGGTAACAGCCGCAGGTATCACGCTTTTTTCGTTATTGGAAGCTTGGCTAGCAACACTTATCATTTATTGGCGCGTTACCTTTCTAAAACGAATATTTCCTGCCACCCAAAACTTGATTCACTCCCATATTGATTACCTTATAATGACAGGCTTGCTAGGGGTGGTGTACTTCTCATGCTTGGTACTTGGATTAAAACTGCCAGATCCGATTATTGTGGTGCTGTGTATAGGTGCCATCTATAACCCATTTGGATTTGTCATAAAGGCAATTAATCCAAAGGCAGGTATGGGTGGTGACCTTAAAGAAATATTGGTGGTGTCAATTGGCTTTATACCAGCGACTATTGGTTTTGGCTATGCGATGATTGCTATCTTGCTAGAATTATTTAACTAACGGAATTCATTATGTCTCTTAACTGTTCTGTGTTTTGTGTAAAGAACGATCCAGCTGTTGTACTTGAGAAAGTAAAGTCACTTTCGAATGTAGAGGTGTCTATAGTTGGGGAGGAGTCGTCTTGGCTTTCGGTTGAAGTGGCGACTGGCGAAGCCACCATGGTGATCACTCGATTGGACTCCGATACAGCGGTAGGGGAGTTTGATGACCTAGTTGATAGTACCCTCTTATTTGCGGAATCTGCGCCAAGCCAGAATGATGACAATAAAGAACAGCTTATAGAAGCCTTGAATGGTTGCACTCAAATTCTTGGCGTTACGGTAGATCCTGATTTTGACGAGACTTGCGAAGACTTACTTTTTGCCTTGGTAGATAGTGCCCACGGAGTAGTGTTCACCGGTAACCTATTTTTAAACGTGCAAGGGGGCTTAGTGTTAGATATGGAAGGTAATAGCGAAGAAGGATTAACCTGGTCTGAATAAGTTGTTAAGCCAGAGCGGGAACAGATTTATTACTGTTCCCGCTAAATAATGTTGATTTGTTTTATTAAGATTCAGTCGCGATAATCGCTTTAGTTTCTAAATACTCCTCAAATCCAGCCACGCCCCATTCTCGACCATTCCCCGATTGTTTAAAGCCACCAAATGGCAGATTAAAGTCGGGTGGCGCGCCATTAATATGGACATTACCACTACGAATACGACGAGCAACTTTGATCGCATGTTGTGGATCTGACGAAGATACGTAGCCAGATAAACCATAAACTGTATCGTTGGCGATTCGAATGGCATCCTCTTCATCTTCGTATGGAAGTATTGATAAAACCGGGCCGAAAATTTCTTCACGGGCAATAGTCATCTCATTATTCACGTTTGCGAAAATGGTTGGCTTAACGAAATAACCTTTTTCAAAGCCTTCTGGCTTGCCAGGGCCACCGGCAATAACTTCAGCACCTTCCTCAATGCCCTTATTAATAAGGCCTTGAATCTTATTGTATTGTACCTCGGATGCAACAGGGCCAAGCACGGTCCCATGATCTACTGGGTTGCCTGGAACAACTGTTTCAGCAGTCGCTCTAGCAATCGATTTAACTTCTTCCATTTTATCTTTAGGAACTAGCATACGCGTAGGTGCGTTGCAGGACTGCCCGCTATTCTGGAAACAGTGTAAAACACCCCCCGCCACAGTTTTGGTAAGGTCCGCATCATCCAAAATAATATTTGCTGACTTGCCACCTAATTCTTGCGATACCCGCTTAATGGTATCAGCTGCATTCTTAGCGATCGCGATTCCAGCCCTTGTTGATCCAGTGAACGATACCATATCCACATCTGGGTGATTAGTCATGGCGGTACCTACCCCCGGACCATCGCCATTCACTAAATTGAAGACGCCTTTAGGAACACCAGCTTCATGTAGAATTTGCGCGAATAGATAGGCATCTAATGGCGCGATTTCGCTAGGCTTTAACACCATGGTACAACCGGTTGCTAATGCAGGAACAACCTTGCAGGCAATTTGATTAATGGGCCAATTCCAAGGTGTGATTAACGCGCATACGCCAATAGGCTCTTTTACTAGAATGCTATCACCAACGGGCTCTTCGAAATTAAAGTCTTTTAATGCGGCCATGCCATTCATGATATGGCCCATGGCGCTGGGCGCCTGAGCTTTATTGGCGAGTGTTATAGGGGCTCCCATTTCAGAGGAAATAAGCTGTGCCATTTCACCCAGTTTGCTTTGATAAACACCTAGGATTTTTTCTAGCAACAGCAAGCGTTCTTCTTTGCTTGTTTGTGAGTAGCTATCAAAAGCTTCCTTTGCAGCTGCAACCGCTTTATCCACATCTGCAGCATTACCCATTGAAATTTGACCTATCACTTCTTCGTTGGCGGGATTAATCACATCCATTGTCTTTGGGGCCACCGGATCTACCCATTCGCCATTTATATAGAACTGATTGAATTGATGCATGAATCTTCCTCTGTGTCTTGGCTATTTAAGCTTATTACTTTTTATGTCTTTCTACTTTTCAGCCGGATTTTGAAATTCTTGGTCATAAATGGACCAGGTATGAACTCAACCTTAACCTTGTCGAGAGGTACTGCAGGTTCAAAATCCATATAGCGCAATAGCACGCAAACGTTCACCATTAACTGCAGTTCAGCTAAACCAGCTGCTACACAGGTGTGAGGTCCACGGCCAAAGGGAGCATATACAGCTCCTTGTTTGTTCTCATTGCGCGGTTCGCGATATCTTTCAATGTCGAACTGCTCTGCATTAGGAAAGTATTCATCTTTAAAGTGATTGGCAACCGTATAAACCAGCATTTCATCACCTTTTTTGATGCGATATCCGCCAAATTCGAAATCTTGGGTAGCGGAACGGCTCATAGCGTAGGCAATAGGGTAGAGTCGCATGGTTTCAAGGATCAGGCCTTTCATGTCTTCCATGGTTTCCAACTTTTCAAGGCTTGGGAAGCCATCGGAAAAAGCTGCGTCGATTTCACGGGTGACGCGTTCTTTTAACTCTTTTTGTTTGAGCAACTCGTAGATAATGAATGAAAGTGTGCCGCCAACCGGATCAACTCCGCCAATAAAGGGGAGCATTGTTTGGGCACGCAAATCGCCTTCTGTAAACCATTCAGGATGTTGCTCAGCACCTTGCTCAAGTCTATCGATATACGTTGGGCACTGGGCTTTCTGTTCTGCGCTACGTTTTTTATTGTCTTCGCGCATTTTCTTTGAGAAGCGATTAGAGCGAATGGCTGAGATCAAAAACCTAGGATTAAGCAGCATCAGTTTTGGCCACTTTCCGAGCATATACACATTCAATAATGTGTTTTGCGTTGTCATAAATTCTTCGGTTTGTTGGCTAGTAACCTCAACTCCTTGCAGAGCCATACCAATCTGCTTACAAATAATATTTCTTACAAAGGGCCCAACATAAACTTCCTCATCATCAATAGATTGCATCAGCGCTTCAATAGGGTCGATTAATAGATTTAATCGCTCCTTGAAAGCCGCTTTAGAAAATTGAGGTTTAAACAATTTACGCTGAAATTGATGCACATCGCCATCAACGCCAATAAAAAGGTGAGGGCAATTCAAACCTTTGAGAAATCTCCCCCAGGTTTCTTGAGAGCTAAAATTATCTCTGCCTTCAGAAGCCATATAGCGATTAGCTTCTACTCCAGCGAGCACAACAAACTTTTTATGAGCAGCATTAAAGCGAAAAACATCGCCATAGATTTTGTGTTGCGACTGAAGAAAGTCGATCGGACTTTTTACCAGGTCTAGCATGCTTCCCAGTAAGGGCAATCCTTTAACGAGTGGCGGATCGAGATCAGGTGCACTGGCTGGAGGCGTGCTCTGTATCGTAGTCATAGTGGTCTCTATCCTCTTTGTCCGGTTTAATCCGTTGTTATTATCTAAATGCTTTAGTTTGTAATTTGCATTCTTGGGTAGTAAAGTATAACTACAATGCACTAATATGCGTAAAAGTGCAATGGTCGTAAATGTCATTTAGATAAAGAGAATGACCAAGTAGCAACAGTATTAGGAAATCCCAGGCATGAATAGTCCGGCAACGTTGGATCACAATGTAGATAAACAAAGTTTGAGATTTAAAATTCTCGAAGCTGCTGCCCAGTTGTTTCATGAGAAGGGCTATCAAGCGACAAGCATTGATGATATTGCGGAGGCTGGGGGAATAGCTCGCCGTTCTATCTACCATCACTTTAAATCTAAGAAAGAAATTTTGACCGTTGCTTGTTTAGAGCAAGCTCGCTTATTTTTAATTGAGGTACAACAACAAGTTCCAAAGACTAATGATTTTCCTACTTATGTAGCTGATTGTCTTTACTATGTCGTTACTGAAGCGCCAAATTCCAAATTGTTTGTTATGGATGTATCTAAGGGAAGTTCGCTAGATCCGGTGGCGCTTTATTTTGGTAATGTCGCTTTAATAGAAGATTGGATAAGGTTTTTTCAAGAACCTTATGTTGAGGCTCTGCGAAGCAAGGTTCTTAATCCTGAGGTTAAGCTTAACAAGCTCGTAAACTGGTTTGGCAGACTGGCCACTTCCTTTTTGCAATACAAATTAGATGGCGAAACAAATCAGGATATTCGTGAGAGTATCGATGTGCTATTTAAATCAGCGTTAGAAGCTAAATAGAACAAACTATACTTTTGTAAGCATTATTTGGCCGGAATCTGGGTCTATTCCTCATTCCCTTCTAGTAGAATATCTGAAGATTGCGCGCATTTAGCTAATAGCGGATCTAATCTAATCCAGCGCTTCAGCACTGCTTAAATGACAAGGCGGCCGTTAGGCCCTTGTCAGGCTTAAACTCGTCGTCCACAGCATAGCGGAAGTGGCTGCAGATATGGAATAGACTCCTTGCAACCGATAATCAGCCATTAAGAATGCTTGCATAACTGCCTTTAAATTAGTAACAAAAAGTCTCGTTAAGCTGCATAATTAATTTTTCTCATCAATCTGACTCATAAACCATTCAGAAATCGCTGTTATGCTAAGTGAGGGATTCACGCCTGGGTTCGCCGACATAGCTGAGCCATCACAAACCATCATGTTTGCATAACCAAACACTAAGCCTTTATCGTTAATCACACCTTGGTTTGCGTCAGCGCCAATTACCGCTCCACCTAGTACGTGACCGGTAGTAGGAGCTCCGAAAATGAATTCTGAGGTTGCAGATGTTGCTTTCCCATTAATTAAGCGTTCAACTTTTTCCGTTAAGCGATCTGACTCTGGGATATCAAACGCAGGTGGAGGGCCTTCAGATACTTCTGATTTTAAAGATCCAGATCCGTTAAGTTGTAATGATACTTTGCTATCTAAATGCTGCATAAACAGAAGATAGATCGTTTTCTTTCCCCAATCTTTTTCTAACAGCAATCTGAGATTAGCGATTGGGCTTTTTAATACATTTGCTAGTAAGCTAAGAAAGCGCTGGCCAATGGTTTTGCCTCGAGTTCTTGGCAGTAACATTAATTTCCATGCGCCCGAGCGATCATTGTAGTTAATTGGCTCAATGTGACTGTGCTCGTCGGGGTGAAGAATAGAGCCGATACAAACGCCTTGCGCAAAGTTGGTGTCTTTCTCAAAACTGGTTACGGCAGTAATCGTTTCATTGTTTGTTCTGATGTCTGCGCCCACTCGGTTGGAAAGGTTGGGTAGCGAATTTTTGGCTTTGAGCTTAAGCAATAGCGGAACAGTACCCATGACACCTCCAGAAAATATAATACCTTTTGTCCTGATGGTTTTGGTTAAGCTAGAGGAGTAGGGCTTGGAGCTGGAGTGCGATATGAAATATCCTTGGCTTCCGTCGTTATTTCCAGCTGGGATGACATCAGTAACCTCGCGCTCCGCAATAATTTCAGCACCTAGCTGCTGAGCTAAATAGAGGTAGTTTTTATCAAGGGTATTTTTGGCGTTGTGTCTGCAACCACTCATGCAGCTACCACATTCGATACAAGCTTTTCGGGATGGTCCCTTGCCGTCGAAATAGGGGTCTGCGTGTAGTGTTTCTTTGTCATCTGATTCGGAAAAGAAAACACCAACCCGTGAACGATGGAATTGATCTTCTTTATCAATTTCCTTCGCCAAGCGCTGCATGGCAAAATCTGCTTCCGTGAGGTTTGGGTTTTCAGCAGCTCCAAGCATGCGTAATGCCTCCTTGTAGTGAGGCTTGAGTAATTCCTCCCAGCTTTGCAATCCTGCCCACGATCCAGTTTTAAAAAAACTACTTTTAGGTGTGGGTAGCGTGGCGCCATAAGTTAACGAACCACCGCCAACCCCAACACCTGACATAACGGTCATGTGTTTTAGAAAGGTGGGCTTCATAATTCCTCTTAAACCAACATAGGGAGCCCAAATCCAACGTCTAAGATTCCAGTTCGTTGCTGCAAAATCTTGATCTCGGTACCAGCGACCTTTTTCGATAACTAAAACTTTATAGCCTTTCTGACTCAGTCTTAGTGCACTAACAGAACCACCGAAACCGCTACCAATGATGACATAGTCATACTCTTCGTTTGTTTTAGATACGTCATTCACTGTGATTTACCACTCCTGAAGTATGTCATTTTTTTTTGATTATTTGTTCAGATCAATAGATGCCATGTTGTTAATATAGGCTTTGGCTGAGCTCTTAATGTTGTTGACGACTAACGCCTGTGGCAATGATGCGAGTAAAGGATTGTAAATCGCTCGATAGTCGAGTTTGACGTCTGATCCAATTTGCTGTGCGTGCCATTCTCCATTAAACGTTGGAATGCGAACATAAGAATCATGCTGTTCCAAACCCTTATAGTTGGCTGTTAACTTTATCCTTAATGAGCTTTTATCCTGCTCAACGAGATGTTGAGTCATGGTTACCACACGATCTGTTAGTGGAAATGGCATTGAAATAACAAGTTTCGCTCTTTGTTCAGCGTTGCTTTGCTTATCCACTAAGGTGGCAGAAGAAATCTCATCAAACCATATCGCTAGGTCTTTCACATCGAATATGCGTTGTTTTACCGTTTCTATGCTCGTACCTTTAAGCGTTACCGTATAGTGAGCTTGTAGTAGCTGCTCATCATCGGCCTCGGATACGCTAATTTTGATTTGATCAGTCGTATAGACGGGTTTAAAAAGCTTTCCATCTACAACCTGATTAGCGAACGTAGTGGTGCTCAGTAGTGATATATAAAGTAAAAATAGGAATCTCATCATATCTCCAAAGCATTAGGGCGCTATACAAAATCGTACTCTAAAGAGAACGAATCTAATCGTTGTGCCAGTGGTTGGCTGTCTACAGCGGATTCAATAAGCGCTACAAGTCCACGTTTTGAGTCCTGTTTCATGGTTACGCCATTTAATTTGCAATCTAATATCTGAGCTTCTTGTCGTATTAAACTTTCTATCTCCATCATGGTGAGAGTGGGTTTAAAGATTTTGCCAACTGGTGTAATAGGCATGGTATCAAGTACCGTAATTGACTTGGGAATTGCTGCTTTCTCTGTGATATGTTCTTCAGCAAAGGACATTAGTTGTGCTTCAGACAATTCTTCACCTGGCTGTAGCTCAACGTATGCTACGGGTAGCTCACCGGCGTAATCATCTGGCCTACCAATAGCGGCGGCTAATTTAACTTTGGGATGCTTATGTAACGCCTCTTCAATTGTTTTTGGGTCGATATTGTGACCGCCGCGGATAATGAGTTCCTTTTTACGTCCCGTTAACCAAAAATATCCATCTTGATCCTCACGGCCAAGGTCACCCGTGTTTAGCCAAGGTGTGCCGTTTCTATCAATCCAGATCCCTTCGTTATGGGAATCCTCTATATATCCAGAAAAAACGTTAGGACCCTGGATTGCGATGCAGGCAACTTCATCAGTGTCTGCATCATGAAGATAGTTACCGTCGTCATCCAGTACTAAGGCTTTCATTTCTTGGTAGGGAAGGCGATATCCGATAGAACCGACTTTGTCTTCGTTAAGGCCAGGGTTAATGCTTGAAACGCAGGTACCTTCGGTTAAACCATAACCTTCTATGATGGATACGCCCGTTTTATCTTTGAACTTTCTAAACAGCTCTTTGGGCATCGGGGCCGCACCGCAAATAGCGGCTTCTAAGCTCGAGATGTCATTATCTTCAATCGGTATTTGAACTAACGCAGCATAAAGTGTTGGTACACCAGAAAATGCTCGTAGCTTGTAACGATCCAGGATTTTCCAAAAATTGGGTACAACACCTTCACCACGGTAACCCTGTGGGGTGCCCATCACAACACGTCCACCGGTCAACCATTGCGTCAAGCCGGTAACTATTTGTCCATTCACATGAAACAGAGGTAAACCGCAAAATACACCACTACCCGTGGTAAAGTCCTTTTCAAAAAATTTGCCAGCTGCCCAGGCGTTATAAGCCTCAGAGGAATGTTTTCTGGTCGCTATTTTTGGCAGGCCGGTGGTTCCACCTGTACAGAAACAAGAGGCAATTTGATTGGGGTAGGGTGCTTCAAAATTAAGTTTGGCGGCGTTGTGATTTTTTAACTCAGCATTAAAGTTTATAACTTTAGCTTTCAACAAAGAGCGTTGCTTTAATACAGAAAACTTAGAAACGAGGTTCAATGCGTGACGCTTAACACCCGTTAGATAGTTCGTAACGTTAACCTGGAATATACCCTTTAAATGAGGATTATCTTTGTTTGCGTCGATGCACTTTTGCCAAATATCGGAGCCCGGTGTTGGGCCCAAGCAAACCAACCACTTTGCTTTAGCGGATTTTAATAGGGTAGCCAGCTGTTCAGTTTCAAGTAATGGATTAAGGCTAAGTACGGTCCCTGCTGCTTCTCCTCCCCATATGGTGTAGTGGGTTTCGGGCAGGTTTGGTAATACAAATGCAATCACATCATCACGGCCAATACCATGTGATCTAAACATGTTGCCTGCTTGATTAACTTTAGATACAAATTCCTGATAGCTAATGGAGAATGGAGTCTCCATGTGATCCATATCTAGAAAAAATTCAATAGCGGTTTCTTTTTGATACTTGATAGCGCTACGCTGAATAATTTCGTAAGTTGTTTGAGGCACAGACTGGTCGTCATAATGTGTTTGTTCCACATTTAAAACGTCTGCCATGGATTCTAGATTTTGCATTGTTTAAATCCCTCTCAGGTTAATGGCGATTTTTAATTGCGTTCTATACAACCGTTCTTCGTCTAAACCTAAAGTCCATAAACTTAGTGAGCATTCTAAATAATGGTTTGTCCCATGGCGGCGCTACTAGTGCAGAGGCATCGATTGATCCTTTTCTTACGACACCCTTAGCTTTACTAAAGTTTAAAAAGCCCTCTTTGCCATGGTAGTGGCCCATTCCGGAAGGCCCAATGCCTCCGAAAGGAATATCATCAGCCATGACATGATTGAGGGTGTCATTAATACATACTCCTCCTGAGTGCGTGCGTTCGACAATTGATGTGGCTCGCTGTTTATCCCAATCAAAGTAGTAAAGCGCTAAAGGCCGCGGCTTGCTGTTAACGTAATAAATCGCTTCTTCAATATTGTCGTATGCGATAATTGGAAGAATTGGCCCGAATATCTCTTCTTGAAGCATCAGCATGTCATCGTTCGCATTTAAAACTAATGTCATCGGCATTTTTCGTGTGCCAGCGAAGCTTTCGTTTGCTGGATTGATCGACAACAGCGTTGCGCCTTTTGCGTCAGCGTCCTTAAGATAACTACTTAATCTTTCGTGCTGACGTTCGTTGATGATCGCAGTATAGTCTTCGTTTTCCCGCATAGATGGATAGCGCTGTTTGATGAGTTTTGTAAACTCATAGGCAAATGCATCTACCTTATCGCGAGGGCAGAGGATATAATCCGGAGATACGCAAATCTGACCGCAGTTAATGCTCTTACCAAATGCTATTCGACTTGCAGCTTCTTCGATTGGGAAATCCTGGTGGATAATGACCGGAGACTTACCACCAAGCTCGAGAGTCACTGGTGTTAAATTCTGTGATGCGGCAGCCATGACTTGTTTGCCTACATTTGTCGCACCAGTGAAAACAAGATGGTCAAAAGGAAGCTTTGTAAATGCAATGCTGGTTTCTACTCCGCCCTCGATGACAGTAACTTCGTCCTCTAAGAATATTGATCCGAGCATTTCTTTGATAACACGAGAAGTTTCTGGCGCAAATTCCGAGGTCTTAATCATTGCTCGGTTTCCAGCAGCGAGAGCACAAATCAGTGGTGATAGTCCTAGAAAGATTGGAAAATTCCAAGGAACAACGATTCCAATGACACCTAAAGGTTGATAGATAACCTTAACCGATGCAGGCATGATGGTGAGGGGAACGTGGCGGCGTTGTGGTTTCATCCATTTTTTAAGGCGCTTTCTGTTATAGGCGATGCCTTCTAGGGTCGCATAGTATTCAGCAAGTAAGGTTTCGGCAGTGCTTCGGTTGCTGAAATCATTATTAACCGCAGTGATTAATCTTTCTTTGTAATCGATTAATGCATTATGAAGCTTGTCTAGGTTTCGAATTCTGTGCTTTGCTGACGGCAATGGCATAGCTAGAAATGCCTGCTTTTGTAAGGCAAGTGCTGAATCTAGGTTATTAGTATCTACTTCGAACGGTAGTTTAGTTGCGGCTGTCATAGCTAGTTCCCAATGTGAAAGTCATTGAAAACAGGCTATCTGAAGTTTTAAAACTGAAGAATTAACAATTTTTATGAGGGCTATGTAACTTTTGGAATACATGGTATTGAAGCCTTATTTAACTGTATTCTCTGTTTTTGGCAGGGGTAGATAGATAATGAATGGCGTATATGGTCAAAATGAACTTATGCTAAGCTTATCGATAGGTGTATGAAGCTGGTGGTTATACCGAATCAGGATGCTTACTAAGCGGGTTAAACGTTTAAGATGTTAGATTCTTCAGATATAAAGATAATTCAAACTATTACTGAGAATGGCAGCATTAGTAAGGCTGCAGAGGCATTTAATGTTACTCAACCTACTTTGAGCAAGCGTTTAGCTAGGCTTGAGCACGTACTGAATATCCCCTTGTTCTATCGACATAATGGCGGTATGAAGCCTACCCCGGCAGCGGAATATCTGATTGAATCTGGCGAAAAGATTCAAAGCCAATTAGATTCTATGGCTCGCCATGTGGGTATGTTGTCGGAGCTCAATGAAGGCAGTATCAATGTTGGAGTCGGTCCAATCATTGAGCAAATATATTTTCCAAAGGTACTCCTTGATTTCACTGAGGAGACATCCAATATCAAGTTCCGAATGTCGACAGAAACAGATGAGCGGTTGCTTGAGCTTTTATTGAGTGGCCTAATCGATATCGCCATCGGCCCTTTCAGCAAAGAGGGTATACCGGATGACGTTATCGCGACACCGGTTAAAAGCGATAATATTGTTTTTGTTGGTCGTAAGGATCATCCTTTGCTAGATGCTGACTTATCAGGCATGCCAATGGAGGTTTTGTCACGTTATCCCAGTATAGGGCCGGCGATTCCAAGTTCTTTTGCAAAAACACTTGAAAGCCTTGGTCTAGATGATTTCGGCCCATTGATTACCTGTGATAGCTATGCTGTGTCTAAATCTGTTGTGTCAGTTTCAGACTACCTAACGGGTGGCCCTGAGATCCTTTTTGAGAAAGAAATTTCAGAAGGTATATTGGTTGAGATACCAATCAATTTAAATTTGGTATGGACCTCGTACTGCGTGGTGAAACCAGAGTCAATGGAAATACCCATCGTGAAAAAGTTTCTAGAAGTGTTTAATACTTACTTAGAAAACTAGATATTAGTTTTCAAACCGGATCTATAACGTTTTCATACAGCCCCTCTTAATTCTTTTCATTGTTAACTTTCCCAGCGTTTGAATACCGTAGTTGTAGTTTCGATAGCTATGGTATTTTTCTATATGAAGATATTTTTCTTACAGAGCCGTGAGCCAGTATCGCATGAATTACGAAAGGAAATGTCAGTAATATTACATGAGCAGGGAATCAAGTATCTTGAAGGTGCTCAAGAAGTTAGCGGCCTTTTCTATCAGAAAGGGTTCCCGATTGAGGCAAACTTTGATTTTCTAATCACCGATAAGGATCTGATCAGGGCTGATAGCCAATATAACGCTGAATATATAGAAAACTGTCTTACTTCGTTATCACAATTACTGGGAACCAGTGTTGATCGAATAGTACTGCAGATTTAATTCATAGGTGGGTGGAGCTGCTAGGTTACAGCTATCAGTTAGAGCTGTATTTGGTCGTCCCAAATCCATAGGTTTTGAGTTGTAATGGCTACTATCTCTTTGTTTCTACTTTGTATTTTCTAATTTAAGTGCCCCTCCATAAATTTTTCATTTCTGCTCAACTAGGTGTTCATTTAACCTGAAACCGTTAATTGACAGTTGAGAGATTCCAATGAAAACAGATTACCCTCTAGCACAAACAATTAAGCTCAGATCGGGCACTACGCTGAAAAATAGAATATGTAAATCCTCAATGAATGAAGCATTGGCAGATGGCGATGGATCGGCGAATGCTTCCTACAAATCTCTATATTCCACATGGGCAACTGGTGGAGCAGGATTGTTAATTACCGGTAATGTGATGGTAGATAAGCGCCATGCAAACGAGCCGTTAGCTGTAGCCGTAGAAGATGAAAAAGATCTGTACTATTTAGAAGAGTGGGCGAAAGCCGCCACGAGTATTGGTGTGGAAATTTGGCCGCAGCTCAATCACCCAGGAAAGCAATCTCCAAAGTTTTTAAATGATCAACCAGTTGCGCCTTCGGCTATTCCTTTGGCAAGTGACATGTTTGTTCCTCCAAGGGAGCTAACCGCTGAGGAAATCCAAGACATTATTCAGCGCTTTATCACCACCGCTAAGATCTTGCAAAAATCCGGTTTTACTGGCGTTCAATTACATGCCGCACATGGATACTTAATCAGTCAGTTCCTA
>JAKSAW010000186.1 GCA_022361455.1 Pseudomonadales bacterium
CAAAGGGCAAAGTTAACCCCCTTATCGGTTCAGCAGGTGTTTCAGCTGTGCCCATGGCCGCACGTGTATCGCAAAAAGTTGGACAGGAAGCCAATCCGAAAAACTTTTTATTAATGCATGCAATGGGCCCCAATGTAGCCGGTGTAATTGGTTCTGCGGTAGCCGCTGGTATCTTGCTTAACTTTGTTGGTTAGCAGGTCAATAGGTGAGTGGATTATTTGGTTCGTTCGTTTAATAAAAAAGGCAGCTATAGGCTGCCTTTTTTGTGTTCGACGATTCTAGAGTTTGAGGAGGTCTTATTAATTCACCAATCTAAATCGTTGTGGGTTCTTGCGAAGCTCCGCTGCCTTTTGGGCGCGATTATCTTCAACCATTCTGCTCAGCATTTCAGCAACGTAGCGAATATCTTCTCCTAAAGCTTCGGCGATAAATTCTGGGGAGTGGCCGATCATAAACAGGCACTCTATAAAGGGCTTGTGCTGATTGGGTGTCACTAATCCAAAATTAAAGCAGGCGATTTTGCGTCGACATTGCTCAGGAGGGCGGCCATTGGGGGGCTCTTGCTTAAGGCTGTAGAGCTCCGCTGGAATGTCATAAAAGTCTAAAAGGTCAGCAACTTGCTGTCCGCGCGCTAGATTAAATGACTGATTTTGCTGAATTTCTTCTAGCTCGATGAGTAAATCAGTTAACTCATAATCGATCATGGTCATACCTCCATGATTCCCCATTGCTGATAATGTTAATCGATATTTTTATTGTGTATTGTTTTTGTAAAGATTGTCTTGAGTAACTTATCATAAAAATATGTCTGGTGAAGTACTTTTCATAGATTTATAAAAATTATACTAATTAGATTAGCCTATTCTACGATTTCAAATTCTAGCTCTTCGCCTTCAGGTTCATCGTTAAATACTCTGGCATCTTCCCAGTTCGCCTGTTGTGGCGCTGGCTGTTCGACTGGGCTTGGCTCTGGTGCAGGGACTTGTTCGGTTGGAGTGCTAGGCGCAGTTTCTGCCACCACTGTTCGGCTAGGTTTTTTACCAACCTGATCTAGGAACTCATTAACGTAAGGAATATCAGCGAGAAGGCCTAATGGCCACCCTTGTTGTTTCGCAATCCACATAAATAGCCCAGTGTTAAGAGTCAGTAATAAGAGTACGACCAACACCAGTGCTGGAGTTGTGCTGCTTTTCTTTTTCTTGGGTTGAGGTTTTTTAGGGGCCGCTCTTTTCGGAGCAGGGGTGTCTTCTTTGGCTGTTACATTGCGTAGCTGTTGTTTTACATCATCAAAACTATGAGTGCGCAATGAAAGATCATGCTGCAGCATACTACGTAGTAAGCCTTTTAATGCACCAGGTAGTTTAAGGAACAAGTCATATTCAACGAGTTCATCATCTTTGAATTCAGGAAGGTGACTCGTTAATAGTTGATAGAAAATAACGCCAGCCGCATAGATATCTGCCGGTACCGATTTTTCTTCTCCCTCGATGTGGTACCAGTTTGCTTCTTCGTCTTCTTCGTAGTGTGCGGGGAAGCCAAAGTCCATCACTATGGCTTCATTGAGGTCATTAAATAATATATTTTGTGGCCTTAAATTGCCGTGAATAATACGATTATTGTGGGCAAAGGCCAATGCATCACAGATTTGATTGGCAATTGTTAAAAATAAATCCACGTCCATGGGGCGAACCATTCGGGACTGCAAGTTGCCTCCCGACAAGTACTCCATGACTAAAATAAAGATGCGATCATTACGAGTAACACCACGGATATTAATAATATTGCGGTGTTTTAAGCGTGATAATAATTCCGCCTCACTGTAGCCCGAAAAATCATTAATGCTCTTTTTAAGAACCATCAACGATTGGTCTTCGCGATTCTCGTATAAAGAAACGGTGCTAAATTCCGTCTCTTTAATAATGTCCAACAAGCGAAATTTTTCTTTAGGATCTTTAAAGGTTTCTTTCGCTTGCTGTTTTTGTTCTTTCTTTAAGTGAGCCCCTTTAAAGCTATGGAGCATTTTTCCTATCAGTTGTTCCGCTGTTGGCCTCTGGGTGGGCTCATCGGCTAAGCATTGCATTACGATATTATCCAAGGCTTTTGGTAGCTTTGGATTGAAATGGGAAGGAGCAGGGTAACCTGGTTTGGGTAACTTATCGGTGAACATTAAATAGATAATCACACCGAGAGAATAAATATCACTGGCTTCAGATGTATGTTCGGCGCCCATGTGTTGTTCTGGAGCCATATAAGACAACGTCCCTACGGTCATGCCCTCTTCGGAACGTTGTTTTAGCTCGGTATCTTCAGAGGCAATGCGGGCGATACCAAAATCCACCACACGTGCGTTGTCTTCTTTATCTAACAGGATATTGCCAGGCTTGATATCGCGGTGAATGATGCCGTTCTTATGGGCATAGGCAAGTGCCTTGGCTACCTGCACTATGACACGCAGTTTGCGTCGGTCTGGCATGCCGGCTTTGAGAGCTTCTTTGAGAGTGACGCCCTCAACAAAGTCCATGACGAAATAGGGCATTTCCTCACGGGTTAAACCTTTGTCGATAACACGAATAATATGGGGGTGATCAAGCTTGGCGACGATTTTGGACTCGAGCTCGAACATCTCTCGAGCTTCGGGGGTGTTATTTAGGGCGGCCTTGAGCACTTTAATCGCAACAGGACGATTTAGAGATGTCTGAATGCCCCGATAGAGCACCGCCATCCCGCCTTCTGCGATATTCTCAAGTTGTGAAAATCCTTGAAGCTCCATGCCCCAGCAAATTACCTTATGTTAGTGAGACCCCTATCTCTTTAAGGTTAGCTGGAAATTACGAACTCGCCTTTTTTTCTCCGCCTAAATTGAACTACTGAAAGGCCTTTGCTTTTGTTTCAACCAATTGTTTTAAAAGAGAAACATGGCTTTCACTATCATTTAGACAGGGTATGTAGGTGAAGGATTCGCCGCCTGCCTCCATGAATATCTCTTTATTTTCCTCTTGGATCTCTTCTAGCGTTTCCAGGCAGTCCACTGCAAATCCTGGACACATGATTTGCAGGTGTTTAACACCCTGTTTCGGCAGTTCAGCTAGCGTGGCATCGGTATAGGGTTTAAGCCATTCTTCGCGCCCAAAAATAGATTGAAATGTTTGCATCCACTGCCCCTGCTCTAGGTTGAGGGCTTCAGCGAGCAATTTGGAAGTAGTGGCACATTCAATTGGATAGGGATCGCCCTGTCGGTGATACCGTAGTGGTATTCCGTGAAAAGACATGATCAATTTGTCGCATTCGGACTGGTTCTCACGAACCGATTCAACGGACTGCTTCAGCGCCTCTATATAAAGTGGGTGATCGTGGTAGTCGCGTACAAAAAGTATTTCTGGGAGATCCGGGCAGGGCTTAAGTTGTTTGGCAAGGGCATCGAAGCCTGCAGCAGTGGTGGTCGCAGAGAACTGTGGGTAGAGTGGCAGCACGATCAGTTTCTGAATGTTCTCTTCTCGAAAGCGCTTGCTTGCCGCAGTAATGCTTGGATTGCCATAGGTCATGGCTGGTACCACAGGAATAGATTGGCCGTAGCTTTCGGTGAGAGCACTTTCCAGCTGTTTAGCTAATTCCTGGGTATAGTACATTAGTGGTGAGCCTTGTTTCTCCCAAATGCTGGCATAGAGCTTTGCTACTTTTCCTGGCCTAAACCGTAGAATGATGCAATTGAGCACAAACCACCAAATCCATCGGGGTGCGTCTACGACTCGTTTGTCCCATAGAAACTCGGCCAGGTAACGTCTTACAGCCGCCGGCGTGGGTTCATCGGGTGTGCCCAGATTCAGCAGAATAACGCCGAACTTTGTGGATTTGTCCATGTCTGATTCCCAAGGCTTAAATACCCGTATTCTAAGGAAAAATCCTAGAAAAGGGAGGGTGAATTGCGGTGCCCGTTGTCGCATAATGTAGCCCAGAGTGCAACTTTAAGTTGTCCCTGTCTAAATCTCATCAGATGCAGCCTCAGATTTACGACGAGTTAACGTCAATAAACGTACTAAAGAATAGGAGCCGTGCCGTGCAGTTTCCGAAGATTGGTAATCTTGCCCCCGCTTTTTCCCTAAAAAACCAAAACGATGAAAAGATCAGTTTGAAGGATTTCCGCGACAAGAAGAATGTGGTGGTTTACTTCTATCCTAAGGCATCCACTCCAGGCTGTACTGTACAAGCCTGTGGTATTCGTGACACCGCTAAAGACTTTTCGAAATTGAATACCGTGGTGTTGGGGATTAGTCCGGATCCGGTAAATAAAATTAAGCGCTTTGAAGAAAAACAAGAGCTTAACTTTGATCTGCTGTCAGACGAGGATCATGCGATTGCTGATAAGTATGGCGTATGGGGCCCGAAGAAATTTATGGGGCGAGAATTCGACGGTATTCACCGCATTACTTTTATTATTGGGAAAGATGGCCGCCTTAAGCACATCATGGGAAAGGTAAAAACTAAAAGTCATCATGATGATGTAATTGCTTATATTAAAGAAAATCTTTAATGTCTTAGGATTATCCAATTTGGCGGATACAAAAAAAGGGAAGCTGTTAGGCTTCCCTTGGCAGGTTCCTCTAGGAAAGGAATTTAAAACGCTGAATTCGGAGATGTTCTTTAAGCAATCGATCCATCCATGGACCCGTAGGTGATGTCCTTACACTTGCGTTGGTTCCCCCCAACGTGCTTGTTCTTTAATGTTCTCTAGTTTGTTCTCTGAAGTTGCGAAACATTATAGGATCTTGGCGTTCGTAGGTATTTAAGGTTATTGTTTAAGATTGTAACGGTGTGTGTTTTTAGAAGTCTTTGTTTTAAAAGCTGGCTTTAACGGATGCGCATCTAGTTGTTTTTAACAAAAGGGTTCTGCATGCGCTTGTTAGTTCAGTTTCAAAATGTTCGCATTGCTTATGCATTTGCGGATTATCTTAATGTTAACGGCGTGCGTTGCAAAGTTGAAAAGGACTCTGATAAAGCCAACCTATATATTCTGAATGAAAGTGATATTCACAAAGCTAAAACAGAACTCGAAGAATTCATTAAGAATCCCGCTGATAAAAAATATTTATCTGCGTCCTGGGAGCAGGAAGCCGCAGATACTGGTGACAATGCTAATCAGCGCGACACGATAGGTGAGATCTATCAACAGAAAAATGGCTCAGCAAAAAAACGCTGGCAACGAACGGGTATATTCACCAAGTTAATTATCGGTGTTTGTGCGCTGGTGTTTTTTATTACAGCCTTTGGAACGGATCGTTCCACCGTTAAATATTTTTTCTTCTTTAATTATTGGGGGCAGATGTACGATGTGTCGCAAATCTGGCGATGGATTTCGCCGGTATTTCTTCACTTTGGTTTTTTACACTTTACCTTTAATTTATTGTGGTGGTGGGATATCGCCTCTTTGATTGAACGCCTTCAAGGATCGCTGCGTTTGGTTTATATCTTTTTGGTGTTGTCAGTGTTTTCTAACTTCACTCAGTTCATTGCGGCAGGCCCCCGTTTTGGCGGGCTTAGTGGAGTGGTTTTCGGCGTGCTTGGTTATGTGTGGGTTTACGGCCAAGTGCGTAAAGACTATCCGCTACAATTAAGGCCAGTGATTATGTACATGATGGTCGGCTGGATGCTAATCGGGTTTTCTGGCGCTTTAGATAATGTAGTCGGGCCCATGGCTAACGAAGCCCATCTGGCAGGCTTGGTAACCGGTGCTTTATTGGGAGTCATTTTCGGATTGCAAGATCGCGCTAAAGCGAAGCTATCAGCTTAGTTTATGTTTGCTTTGATTTATACGTAATAGCGATTAGCAATTTCTTCATAGTTCGCAACAATGCGACTCAAGTAGGTGCTAGTTTCAGCAAAGTTGGGTAACTTTCCATACTGCGTGTACAGAGCCTCATTGGTCCAAGTTCGGGAAAGCCCTGCATTGTACGCAGCTGCTGCGGAAAGAATGTTACCGCCACGAACACGCAATGCATTCGCAAGCATATGTACCATGGCTAAGATCGGCTTCTTATAGGTAAAGCGCTCATCAAAGTTAACAAAGAACTCGGTCTCATTGAAAATATCCCGCTTTCCTAGAGCGTCAATATTCGCTTCGATAAAGGTGACGTAGTTTTGCCTCGCCTGCTTAATTTTCTCATTGTACTGAGCGATCTTTTTATTGCGCTCGATTTGTTGCAGCGCTTGCTCCATGCCAAACTTTCCTTCGGCAAGCCACTCTAAGGCTTTGTTGAGATTGAATGATTGATATTGCCTTGAGCCTTTCTTGTATTGAGTTCTCTCTTTTATAAGGCGTTGGTATTCGCCAAAAGAATCCGCTAAATCTGTCTTCACATAGGGCGCACGAAAATGCTTAGGTGAGCCACCGGCAATTAGCATATCATAACTTTTAGCTGCGGTATTTGGCATGAATTGGCAAATACCAGCTGCTAGGGAATTGGAAATGGCAAACTCGCAAAAAAGAGATTCCGCCATAATTTGCGAGATTACCCATACGGGATCAACCGCATGAAGACCTTGGTGGGTCTGAATCGCTTGATCAATCCAATAAACTATATTGGTAATGCGTTTTTCAAAATCGATTTGTTCGTAGGGCTTTGCCCAGAATTGCAGGGTCATACCACTGTAGTGGGTATCAAGCACATCCAGTGTGGCACGCGTGAGCCGGAAACGCTGGTTGGCATCAAGCTTGGGGGAGTGCTGTTTTTCCAGTAAAAATCGTAAAGGCTGAGCGGAAGCAATGTTACTAACACTGCTTAAGCTTCCTGCGGAAAGTAATATTGCCGATGAAACTAAAAACTGACGTCTGCTAGATGACATTGTTGTGCGTCGCATGTTTATGACATTAGATTGATTCTAACGAAATCAATGCGACGCACCAAGAGGGGCGGGTTCAATTCTGATAATGAACTAGTTTAAGTCGATAGTTTTCTGCCAGTTATCTGGATACTGGAGATCTGTTGGATTTTCAGGATCCCACGAAACGTCAAAGGCATAGAGCTTGTCGTTAGTAATACGAAACACGGAATAGTGTCCGCGGGTATCGGAGTTATATCTTAAATAGTAAGGTGAACCCACATTAAACACTTGAATGCCATTCCAGGTGTATTCAGAGGTGGCATGGGCATGGCCATGTAACCAAGCAATCACGTTATAGTCTTTAATTGCATCGTATAGAGTATTAATTTGCTCGTTATCCCATTCAAACGTGGTCCAGGGTCCGTAGTGGGACATGATGATGACGCGTTTATCTGTGCCAGCCACATGCTGTGCCAAATCATCTTTTAGGAAGGATAGAGCCATGCGAGGATTTCTCACGCCATCTACTTCGTGGCCTGGATCAACATCAGAAGGGGTTAAGTTTAATTGTACAAAGTGCACGTTATCCCAATCCCAAGAATAGTGACCATTTGTACCAGGTGCGGTATTGCTTAGGCCAACACGATAGGCATTGCGTACACTCACAGAGTCAGCGACAGGATGAGCTTTTAGGAATCGATAACCAATATTGCTCCATTCAAAAAAGTCATGATTGCCATAGCCTTCGAACATGGGGAATTTAACATCGCGGTTTCCGCACAATCCGTAGATGCGGGTAAAACCACCATACTCGTTTTCAGAAAACATGCGACCGTCACGCCCATTCTGGGTTATGTCGCCATTCATGATGATGCCGCGAACATTTGCTACAGGTTCATTGACGCCGAGAGCAAACCAATCCAGTTGCACATCAGCTTCATTGATAGCGACTTTGTGGAGATCATTTTTGTCTTCAGCGCCTCCACCAAATTGACTGTCGCCAAAAGCAATAAAAGTAACATCGGTATTGTTGGGGCCTGCCCAGAAGTTTTCTACTGGGGGTTGGTCGGTGGATTGACAGTCGTCTTCGCCGTAGTCTTGAATGCATCCGGCTAATGGAAGAGCCAGTAAGAGGGCTGAGAGCTTGCTGATAAATCTGGAGCGTGTTTGTAAAGTAACCATTTTTATTAATCTTTTTTATAGTTGTTTATTATTGGTTGTATCGCTTTGGAGCTGGCAAGTAGGGCTATAGTATACAAAATGGTACTATGGTTTTGTATGTGGGTTATGTAATTAGTATGTAACGTTCGGTTGCGGCTTGGTCTAGACTAAACTTATTGGGTCTCAACGGACGTTTGTCGAATAAGTGAATGAAAAATAAGAAGAATTGCACTCTAGCTTTTGATCGCGGCTTAGTGCATGTTGTTTTGAAGCTCTTGCTCCCTCTGTTACTGATGGGTGGGGCTGCTAACAGTATGGCCCATGATTCCAGCAGTCATCTTGATTCGTTGCATTTTATTAATGATAGCTCTCATGCCTTCGTCGCTGATATCTTGATAAATAACCCCCAAGCACCTTGGCAAAAAGCTCCCTATCGATCCCTAAATCTTGGATTTACAGAATCAGTTGTGTGGCTCAAGTTTGAGATACCGGCCCATGAAGAGGCTTCCGAAAAGCTCTTCGAAATAGCTAATCACAAAATCTCCGATATTGAGTTATTTGTCGCTAGCCTCAGTCAGGATCAAAAGACTAGTGAAAAACAATGGCAGATCATGCGCCAATTTAAAGTTGGAGATGGCGTTCCAATTTCTGAACGTGTTTATCCGCATCGCAACTTTGTATTTCCAATCGAGACTTCTGCCAGTGAACCGCGACTTATTTTGGTGAGGATTCAAAATAAGTCCCCTATGAAATTGCCTTTAAACATATGGAGTGAGCGGGAGTTTCAGTCTCATGATGTTGATCGCATGCTGTTTCAAGGGATTTACTTCGGCAGCGTATTAATTATGGCGCTTTATAATTTATGTATCTTTTTCTTCGTTAAAGATAAAAGTTATGCGGCTTATGTTCTTTTTATTGTGTTGTTTGCTGCCATCGTTGCGGTTGATAAAGGTTTAGCAGCTCAGTATCTATGGCCAAATAATACTGGAATTGATTTTCAAGTTTATGAAGTGCTTGTTGCATTTGGTGCTGCATCCAGTGCGCTTTTTACGATCTATTTTCTCTCTCTAAAAGAACACTCACCAAACTTAACAAAATGGTTTTATGGGTTGATAGGGCTTTGGTTAACCATCGGATTGGTGGCCATTATACGGCCCTCAATTTGGTTATTAGCTGTAGAGATGGTGGTGTTAATACCTGGGGGCACCGCGTTGTTTTTAGCAGGGGTAATTAGTTGGCGTAAAGGTGTGGCTGCGGCTCCTTATTATGTTATTTCATGGGCGGTCGTTATTCTAGGGGTGCTAGTATACGCAGCCTATCTTTTAGGTTTATTGGCTGTCACTGTCGTAACAGAGTACATACTTCAGGTGAGCAATATGATCGAAGCGGCGCTGCTATCTCTTGGGCTCGCTTATCGTATTAAGGTGCTTGATGAGGAAAAAAGATCTGCCCATGCATTAACGCAGGCTAAGAGTGACTTTCTTGCCACTATGAGCCATGAAATACGTACCCCTATGAATGGTATTTTAGGTATGGCGCAGTTGCTCAAGGATACAAAATTAAACCAACAGCAAGACGGTTACCTAAGTACGATTTTAGGATCTGGCCAAACCTTGTTGACCGTATTAAATGATATTTTGGATTACTCCAAAATCGAGGCGGGCAAGTTAAAGGTAGAATCAATTAGCTACAATATACGCCGTTTAGTGGATGAAACGGCAGGTGTGTTTGCTGTAAAGGCTACCGAGCGTAACCTTTATTACAATACATTTTTGTCCCCCCATGTACCGATTAAGATCGATGGCGATCCCACCCGAGTTAGACAAATTTTAACGAACTTCTTAAGTAATGCATTTAAATTTACCGAAAGCGGTAGAGTAACTATACAGGTGCTACGAGAACTCAATGAAAACCAGTTGCGTTTTGAAGTTCATGACACCGGCATAGGTATACCAGAAGAGAAACTCGGTAGTGTATTTCAAGAATTTACCCAAGCAGATAGTTCAACCACACGTCAATATGGTGGTACTGGACTCGGATTACCTATCTCAAGACGTTTGGTCGAAATTATGGGTGGCGATATCGGAGTTCGCAGTACTATCAACGAAGGTTCGGTTTTCTGGTTCACGCTTCCTATTGTTAACGAGGTTCCTTTTGACCGAGTTAATAATGAGAACCTTGCTAAAGATATAAAAAACAGTCGGTTTTTACTGATATCTCCAGAGCGTCAGTTTGGTGGGCAAGTTGCAGATTATAGCCATCTATGGGGTTTCGAGTTTATCTATAAAGATTCGATTCACCAGGCGATATCTGATTTAGACAATGAAGCCCCTTTCGATTTTATAATTGTGGATCAGTATAGCGAAGACTTTTCCTACGAAGTCATTAGCCACGATTTGATTGGAGCAATTTGGGCCAAAGACGCGAAACTTATTTTAACCATGCGACCCGGCTCTGATCGCATGGCATTCTCGCAATTAAAACCTGAACCTTGGATAGAAGAATACCCTGTCAGTATTACCCGAATTCAACTCCGATTCTTGGGTGAGCAAGGCTTTAGCTTTTCTAACGCTCGAGAAAAAGAAGTCAGTGACTACTCCGGTATGCGCATTCTGTTGGTGGAAGACAATCCGGTAAATGCAAAAGTTGCTTCAGCGTTTATTGCTAAGCTGGGAATTGAGCCAAAGGTTGTCGATAGCGGTGAAGAAGCCTTAGAATTAGTGTGTCATGAAAAGCGAGAGTTCGACTTGGTATTTATGGATTGCGAGATGCCAGGAATAGATGGGTATACTGCAACTAGGCATATTCGAGATTTTGAAATATTGAATACGCTGCCACCACTGCAGATTTGCGCGCTTAGTGCTCATGCCATGGATAGCCACCGTGATAAGTGCCTTGATGCAGGCATGAATGATTTTCTTACCAAGCCTTTGGTTTTCAACCAGTTGAAAAACAAGATTGATGAAGCCTATAAGCTTTGCAATAAAGCCAGCTAGTTAAGGCTAGTTTTAACTATTAACGGGGAATGTGACTGCCATCGCAGAAGGGTGGTTCTTTAGTTTCCATACAGCCACAAAAATAAACATACTGATCTTTCTCGGCTGTGAACTTTACCGGGCTGTTGGCCTGGTTTGATTCACTTGGTACGTCTTTATGGGAGCCATCACAAAATGGTTTCTTGGCGCTTAATCCGCAAGCGCACCAATAATAATCATTGCCTTTTTTAACTGCGATAACTTTGGCTGGATTACTATTGGTGCTCATATTAGCGACTATTTTAAGCCCATGCAGTTTGCATAGAAAGTGGTAGTTGCAGGCCAGTCTGAAAATACGCCTAGTACACCAACATCTTTAGCAAGTACATGAAGCATGTTCATGGTGTCGCCATCATTGTTGATCGCATCAGTAATGGTTTGATGATACCAGCCACCACCATTGGCAAGTGGGCCAGAGCGCTCTAGCGTCCAAGTGATAATGTCTAGGCCTGCATTTTTCGCATATTTCGCGTAGTCAGACATAACAATCTTGTTATCCGCGTCTAAGGTTAAAAGCGCCCACATTGGTGGAGCGACGATACGAATGCCTTGAGCCGCTATTTCATTCATGTCTTGTTGAGAGGCTTCAAAGGTTGGATCAGAGTATACGCGATCATCTAGAAATACCGCTTGCTTACCGAAGCGTGGCTCGTTTTCGATCCAATACAGTACATCGTCACGATTAAAAGATTGCGCCCATACTTTCTTAGGGTGAACGCCAGCTTCTTTATATTCATTGATTAACTGCTGAGCATAATCTTCTTGGGTGTAATCACCTTCGAAAGGCATATCCACACTTGGAGACTTAAGCTCTGGAGTGAATTTACGCCCCAGCTTTTTAAATAGCTTAATACTTTCTTTGTGAGTCATTAACGTGCCGCAAGTGGAATAAAGGTCAGTGCGCCAGTTTGCTGTTCCATCCAAGTATTCTTCAACAGTGGTGGCACTGCTATTTGCCGCATCCATTTTACCGCATAGTGATTTGTATTCTTCTAAAGTGATATCACTAGTACAGCATTTGGCAGTGGCAGGTGTTCCTGCAACTGGATCAGCGGGGGTAAAAGGCACGGAACACTTGTCGCCAAGAGGTGTAGCTAGAATATTGGTAGTGGTATGAAGGTCGCATTGAGAATGACGGCAAACTAATTCTCTGTCCTTAGTGAAAGTTACGTCACACTCTAAAATGCCTGCACCCATTTTTGCTGCAGCTATATAAGACTCTTTAGTGTGCTCTGGAAACTGCATAGGTGCACCACGGTGCCCGATAGAAAAATCTGATTTAACAAAAATAGATTTAGATTTCGCACATTGTTTTAGTGTTTTCTTTAAATAGCCTTCATCCATGTCGTCTACTAAATAAAATGGACGTGGGCCAAGTTGTGCACCTTTTTTAGGCAAGCGAGCACTTTTTCCCCAGTGGTTAAGAACGTCAACAAAATCATAACCTTTTGCATTGGCGTTAGCCGGTGCAAAACTAAGAACTGATAAAATAACGGCGGTCGATAAAGCAAGCAATGAACGCATTTTATTCTCCCTTAATCTGTAGATGATTAATTAATGAGTGTTGTATTTACGTTATTTGCATAACGCACGTTCAACATTAAAAAGTGCTCATTGCTAATTCGTAGATATTTGGTGACAGCTTGATTAATTCTAGTGGTGATTGGTGAAGCATTCAGCAATAAGAATTAAAAACAACCAGGCGTTAACTACCATTCACCGGTGTTTTCCATGCTAGCCCAAGGTTCTTGTGGCGTTAACGCATCGCCCTTTTGCAATAACTCGATGGAAATATTATCTGGAGAACGAACAAAGGCCATATAACCATCGCGAGGAGGGCGGTTAATGGTTACACCGTTATCCAAAAAATGTTGGCAGAGGGCATAGATATCATCAACTCTGTAGGCAAGGTGACCAAAGTTGCGCCCGCCAGCATAATCTTCGCTATCCCAGTTATAGGTGAGTTCCACTAAAGGGGCTTTATCTTCTTTGGCTCGCTCGACATCTTCAGGTGCGGCTAAAAACACCAGCGTAAAGCGACCTTTTTCATTGTCGTAGCGACGCACTTCTTCAAGCCCTAAAAGATCGCAATAGAAATGC
>JAKSAW010000315.1 GCA_022361455.1 Pseudomonadales bacterium
ATATTGCCTGACTAAAACTGTTATCAAGATACGCCATGCGCGTTTCCGGGTAACCGGGATACGGAAGTTGTTGCGTTAGCGCATTCCAGTATTCATCAAATTCGATAAAACGCATTTTGAAAAACGGCAAGCTTAAAATTTCGTTTTCGCCGGAGGAATAGCCTAGTACATATTGAGGAAGAATAATATCGGCGTAACCACTACCAAAAACTTCATTGACGTTGGTGTCGAAATCGCCCTGATTCTCCCACAAAAAGCGAACTGTTTCCCCTGCGTTTTTCCAAACGCTAACCTTTGCCCATTCTGTGCTATCCGGGCGATGGTATTCTTTAGGCACACTAATCAGATAATCCAATTCAAAGGCCGAAGGTGAAAGATCCTGCTCGTCACTTTGCAGTGCTTCGGGCAAAAAGCTGCGCCTTACCCGTAGAATTTCCAGCTGATAAAAAATCGCGCCCAATACTTCCAACAGGTTGGACTTACCGCTACCGTTGGGGCCCGCGCAAACAAAGGGGGTAAAACCTTCGTGGCTGGCCAGTTCCTCCTGCAAAGTCCATTCACTGCGAAAGTGATGCTCAAAGTCGCAGGGCAGGCTGCGAAAACCATCAGGGTCCGTAATTTTCAGGCGCAGCAGCTTCATGCGGGCTTGCCCGTGTTTAAACGAATGAGATTGTGTGCTTCATCAATGCTCTGTGTTAAGGTGCCCGCTTGTAACGCCTCGAATACCCTGCCTTTTACAATCTCGTAATCGCCAGCGCCCAGTTCAAAATCATTATCTGGATGCAACTCTGCAATACGGGTTTGCGCGGCAGCTAAAAAGTTGTCGGTGGAGAAATCGGCTTTACCGATTTGCTGGCAATAACTTTCCAACCAATCCGCCAGCAAACGCTCACGTAGCGAATAATCAGTCAACGCATCTAACAGATAATCCGTATCGGGCAGATCAATGGCTACGGGTTCATCGACGGGCGTTTCAACTTGCTCAGTAGTTTCGATCGCTTCGGAATCGGCTTGAACATCTGGTGAAGGCACCCGCGATAAATCCAGCTCACCATTAAAGGCTTGTTGGCTGAGAGCGCCGTAAAGGGATTCCAGATCATTGAGACTTTGTTGATAGCGGGATTTAAGCGCTTCGACTTTTTCGACGAAGGTGGCGAATTTGTTTTGGAGAGCTATTGGAGGTGTAATAACATTCAGTTCTTCAATTTGCTTGATGTTTAATGTTGGCTGGCCGACCGCTCGTGTTACTTTTATATAGTAATTTCTTGCGAAGTCAGACAATAAAAAATGCAAAAGAAACAATCTGTTGATTATTTTTGATGCTCTAATTCTGGCTGTAGCTCTGACAATATTGTAACCAGCATGATTGGGGCCTACTAAAGCGACTTTTCCGATAGTTGCACCAACACATGCTAGTAAAATTTCGTCCCCTTTCAGTATTGAATTTTTATGTTTAGCTGAGATTTCCTTAGCGACTTTTTCGATACCATATTCTTTTATTCTGGTCCCTATGAAATCGCCTACCCGAATAGTTGGAACCCCATCTTCGACAGGCTTGCCCGGTTGTACAATTCCATATCCTATTTTTTCTGATACAAGCTTTACTAAGAGCTCACTATCCCACCCCTTCTCATTCCGCACCGGATCACCAAACATTTCCAAAAACACGCTTTTGAGCAAGTCGTCGAGTTGTTGTAGGTGTTGTTTTCGCTGGGTGATCAGCCCTTCCACTTTTCCGAGCAGGTGGGCAATCCGGATTTGGTCGCTAAGGGGGGGGAGGGGTATCTCAATTTTTTTGAGGGTAGCTTGTGTTATAGCTTTGAAAGTTGAACCTGTACCTAAAGCATCAATTCTCTCCTCATTAGCTATGAGAAAATAATAAAGAAACATCCCATTAAGTTCTGGGAAAGGCCTAATAGCAGATAATCCGCGACCAATTATCGATTTCTGATTGCAGATATTTACAGCGCCAACCGGTGCTCGAACTGAAATTAAAATATCGCCAGCTTCAGCTATTTTACGCTTATCACTTGTACACCACATACGGGCTTTTGGGTACATTTCCTGAAAGTCCGCTTTTCCTTGAAAAAACGGTAATCCTTGGCCTGTCGAGTTGTACGTGGAAGAGGCAGGTGATTGGCCTGCAATAACTTTAGCTACTTCCCCTAGTGGCTTGGAATTCATCCCACCATCCCCTTCAACTCAAACAACTCACGCACAATGCCACTTTGCACGTTTGCTAAATCTGCCTCATCCAAATCACCCACTTCCGCCTGAATCAGCCGCTCTAAAATCACACCAGGCGCATCGTAGTGCACTTCTTCAAATACATCTTCTTTGTACCGGCTAAGCGACAGATCATAACCTTCAGTTTCAATATCGCTACGTGGCACCATAAAGTATTTGGCAGTGCGGTCAGTATCTTTTGCCGCATCACGAGAGTAGTATTTTTCGATAATATCCTGCAGGTCACCGCAGCCTTCTAGTTTGCTGCGCTTGTCATCTAAGGAATAACCATCGGCCACCATTTCATAAAACCACACATGTTCGGTAGCGGGTTTATCCACCTTGTCTTTTGGCCCCCAGACTTTGGTAAATAATAAAATGGCGGTGCTAACCCCGGCATAGGGTTTAAATACACCACTGGGCAGAGTGATTACGGCTTTTAAATCGCAACGCTCCATCAATATTTTACGTAAGTCTTTAAAGGCTTTCCCGGAGCCAAACAGCACCCCTTGCGGCACAATCACGCCAGCGGTACCGCCTTTTTTCAGCAGGCGGTATATATTCTCGACAAACAGCAGTTCGGATTTGGTGGTAGAAAGTTGTAGGTTTTCGTTGATATCGCCTTTGTCAATGCTGCCAGTAAAAGGCGGGTTGGCCATGACGATGTCGTATTCGGCTTCCTGATTGTAACTTTTACTCAGGGTATCTTTGTAGTCGATATTGGGCTCGTCAATGCCGTGCATCATCAAGTTCATTAAACCTAGGCGCACCATGGTGTTGTCGATGTCGTAACCCCAAAGCGAGGCGCTTAAAATAGCTTGTGCTTCGTCGGTAAGTGCGGCGGTGACCGTGTTTCGAATGAAACCGTCTTCATCAGGCTCCCGTTTAAGTTTGGTATTATTCTTTTTCGCTTCTGCTTGTGCTAATTGGTTAACGATATATTGGTAGGCACCCAGCAAAAAACCACCCGATCCGCAGGCTGGGTCGGCAATTTTATGGCCTAGTTGTGGCTGCACTAATTCCGCCACAAGCTTAATTATATGTCTCGGAGTACGAAACTGGCCGTTTTTGCCGGAGGTGGCAATTTCTGATAGTAAAAACTCATATACATCACCCTGAATATCTTGGAAATTATCTGAATCCTTCAGCATGATTTCGTAGAGTTCATCGATGGTTTTGACCGCCTCCACTAATAGTCCCGGTTTGGGAATAATAAACACGGCGTTTTTCATATGATGAGTAAAGTTACTTTCGGTACCGTTCAAATCTTTTAAAAACGGAAAGACTTTGCCTTGCACATGCGGAAGCATCTCTTCAGCCTGCATGCGTTTGAATTCGCTCCAGCGCAGGGTGCGTTTTTCAATCGCGTATTGTTCGGGATTTTCTTGATTGCGATATTCCGGCGGAATCCATTGGCCTTCGAATTTCGACGTGTAGTCTTCTTTCGTCCACTCGGCATCGGCCTGGCGTTTTAAATCCAGATCATCCAACCGTTTCATAAACAGCAGGTAGGTAATCTGCTCGATGGCGGTAAGGGGGTTGCTTATTCCACCACTCCAGAATTTATTCCAAAGCTGGTCGATTTTACTTTTGAGTTCGGGATTGTTCTGTAACATCGATTACCTTCATTAAGCCGCTAGCGTTTGCGCTAACTCTAGAATTTCATTTATTTCTGCAGGGCTAAACACACCGCGAATACCTTGAGGGTGAATTACCGTAAAAGGCGCATTGATAAGATCTTTCTTTTCCACCTTCTCACGCTCGATAATGAAATTCTTCAACAAATTGAGGAATTCCAGTTGACGGCTATTCAACGTTGTATGAACACGAATAAACTGATCAAAGGCAGCACTGACCTCGTCAGGGAAGCTTTTCAGCACCTCAATGCCAAGAATATGGCGAATAAACTGAATAAAATGCGCTTTGCGATTTTTGTAGACTTGGCGCAATAGATTTTCAGTGATGTGAGGGTGCTCATCGTGAAGCAATTCGGCCAAGGCATTGGCTTCATCGCTACTTACTGCCTCCCCATTCTTAATTTTCTGTAGCACTGGGTTATGCTCAGTAAGCTCAGCAATCAAAGTTTCTACCATTTCGCGATAACGGGTAACGCTTACCGCCTCATTTTGTGGACCGAATTCCACCCGTTCTTTTTTATGAAGCTCATCTGCTAAATCAAGATGTGTTTGCTCTTGGCCAGCACTTTGTTCGCGAAACTTCATTAGAGGACCGAGCTTCACGGTCATTTCATCAAAGCTATCTTCGTCGGCTTTAGCCCAGTATTGGCTAGTTTGTGTGACGCGGATGAGCTCTTCTTCCATTTTCACAAAAGGTACGGAAAGCGGCAGTTCACTGATTTGTTCTACAACACCTTCTTTGATTGTTTCTGCCTGTTCTTTTTCATCTCTCAAGATGGCAAGCGAGTATTCCAACAGATCGCGTTCGAAGCGCATAGCTTTAAAGTCAACTTCAGATACCGTGCGGAATAGTGGTTTGATTTCAGCGCGCATGTATTCAAGTTTGTCGTGATTTAGAGCGACCCAATAATTATTGTCATCAATGCGAGCTAAAGCAGCAGACGCTTCTTTGATTACCACCGAGCTTTGTGGCAACGCCGCAATTTGCGAACGTAGTTTTACCACTTCACGAACAGCAATATCTGAATGACCAGTATCATTAGCGGCTTCGATTTTATCCAATCGCAGACCAACCATTTTCACCGGCAATGGCAGCTGAGGTTTAAGCTCTTTGCCTTTAGGATTGAGTTTGAAATATTCAAAATTGTCCCAACAATCGAGAATCAAGAATACGTCTTTCTCGAGGCACCAGGGCTTTGGTTTACTTGCTTCCAATAAACGAGTACCACGCCCAACCATTTGCCAAAACTTAGTGTAGGAATAGACAGGCTTAGCAAACACAAGATTAACAATTTCGCGAACGTCGATGCCCGTATCAAGCATATCGACGCTAATGGCAATGCGCGGCATGTCATTATTAGTGAACTGATCGAGCAGGCCAGCTTTTCCATATACGCGCGGATCATCAGACACCAACACCTTGGCCAACTCTCCATGGTATTGCGGATAGAGTATATCGAAGATTTCTTCGATGCGGCGTGCGTGAGCCTTGGTTGCACAGAAGAATATGGTTTTTCCTGGTAGCACACCATCAGCATCTTTAATGGATTCTTCCATGAACTCACGCACAATCAGCGTGTTCGTTCCCTTGTTAACGACCTGCTTTTCTAGTTGAGTCCCTTCAAAATTAATGTCTTCAACTTCTTTGCCTTGCAGGATGAGCTTTTTTTGGTCTTCCAGTGAAATCGTACGCTTGCTGATGCCTTCCATCTGGAATTTAGTTTGAATTTTCATCACCTGAAAATTACAGAGGTAAGGCGGGATATTGTTTACAGCCTCTTCGAATGTGTAAGCAAAAGTAGGGACGCCGTCTTCGCAGTTAAACAGCTCGAACGTATTGTGATCTATAATGTCTGTTGGGGTTGCCGTCAAACCTAGGGTGATTGTTTTGAAGTAATCTAGCACCTCACCATAGGTGTTATAAATAGAACGGTGGCTTTCATCCACCACGATAAAATCAAAAAAGTGTGGCGACAAATGCTGAGTATCATCTCTAATGATATTGAGCATGGTCGGATAGGTAGCGACATACACGCGACGATCTTTGGCGATAAGCTTTTCACCAAGATTGGGCCATCGAGGCTCATTGGGCATGTGCTCTTTGAAAGCCCCTAACGCCTGCTCACGTAGGGCAATTCGATCTACCAAAAACAAAACCTTTTCAGCATGACCAGCACGCATCAGCGCATCTGTTAACGCGATACAGGTACGAGTTTTACCGGTACCTGTTGCCATCACTAGCAAGAAATCACGTTTTTTCTGCTCGATACCTTCCAGCACTGATCGTATGGCACGAATTTGGTAATCCCGGCCAGCTATAGAGGGGTTGATGAATTCCTGTGTTAACGGCTTGCTGTTACGACGAATATAGGCGAAGCGTTCTAGATCGTCTCGAGTGGGAAAGCCCACAACTTTTCGCGGCGGAGAATTTTCAAGATCCCAGAAATAGAGTTCATGACCATTAGTGTAAAAACAAAATGGTAACTCACCACCCAGTTGCGCCTGAATGTTGTAACAATATTGCTTGGCTTGCTCGCGGCCGATAGCAGCATCTTTACTGGATTTTTTGGCTTC
>JAKSAW010000532.1 GCA_022361455.1 Pseudomonadales bacterium
AATATCAATAATTATTTCTTTGCTAGGGTTAGAATGACTAATATTTAATCTATATCCGCCAAATAATTCGCGAGTACTAGCAAGAATAAAGCATATTTTCTTGTCAATGCTATTGGCTGGCAGCTGCTTGAGGGAAATGTCCATCGGTGAGATGCCTGGTGATGACCACGATAATATCTTGCTTGTTTGCTTAATTGCAAAGCGAACCCACTGAGCTTTCAATACATCCACAGGGAATGTTGGTTGTAAGCGCTTTATTGTGAGAGACACTTCTTGGAGGATGTCCCGGAGTTAGTTGAAACTATCTGTTGAAAAAAGTGGCCCCCACTGCCAAACTTGGCAGTAATTAAAAATCCAAATTTAAAAAGGAGCCACGATATGAAGGATGACACAAAAGCCAAAAAAGAAACAACCAAAGCTTTAAAAACAGTGGTTGAAAGCACGCAATTGTTTAATATCAATCAGATGATATTAGAGAGCAAAACATGTTTTGACAGTATTCTGGGGCAGATAAAACTTCAAATGGTCGAGTTTCTACTCTTCTCTGAAAGAGAGCAAATTGCTGGACCTGACTATGCACCAAAAGATGGAATCCAAAAATGGGGATCCCAGCCAGGATCGGTCTATGTTGGAGGTGAGAGGTTGAAGGTGTCCAAGCCAAGACTTAGAAGCCAGGGTCAAGAAGTACCCCTTTCAATTTACGAGATGTTAAAAGACCGATCACAATTCTCTCAAGAGCTGCTTCTAAAGGTTTTAAGTGGGATTTCCACAAGGAACTATCAAGGCAGCTTGCATTATCTATTGGATGCCTTTGGGATCAGTAAATCGAGTGTGTCGCGTCATCTGGTGGAAGCGACAACAAAGCAGCTGAAAGAGCTCAAAGAGCGTCTTTTAGAGGGTTTTGAGCCATTCGCAATACTGATTGATGGATACCACATGTGTGGGAAAGTATTTATTGTGGGACTTGGGATAGACGTAAATGGCAAAAAACAAGTACTTGGATTTTGGGAAGGAGCAACCGAGAATCATGCCGTCTGTCAAGGCCTATTAAATTCACTTGAAAGGCGAGGACTAAACTTAGGCGATGAGGTCATGTACATCACCGATGGAGGAAGCGGGGTCATCAAAGCCTTAAAAGAAAAGCATGGAGAAAAACTGATACATCAAAGATGCACGCTGCACAAGGGACGTAACGTCCAAAATCATCTACCGAAGAAATATCGTCCTGAGGCACATGAGAGGTATAAACGGGCAATAAATTGTCAAAAGCTAGAGGATGCAAAAGCGGAGCTGAAGAAGATGGAAAGGTGGCTCGAAGAGATCAATCCATCAGCTGCCGAATCGCTCAAAGAGGGCCAAAATGAACTACTGACAGTGCATCGTCTAGAAGTGGCACCACTGCTTAGAAAAACGCTGCAAACGACAAATCCAATAGAATCTATGTTCGCAAGTGCAAGCCATGGAAAAAGAAATCTCAAAAATGCAACAGGGAAAAATGTGGCTCAGAGATGGATGGGAGCGAGTTTATTATATGCAGAAAGCAAATTTAGAACGGTGAAAGGGCACTTGTTAATAAATGAGGTAAGGGATAAAATTAAGGCATATCAGGAACGCCTGAAGGAAGTAGCCTGAGATATGGGGGTCACGGGAGTTTCAACTAGAAACGGGACAACCTCGAAAATGTTTTCTCTGCTTCATTCTTTTTAACTAAATCTGATGACATCGCAAATTCATCAGCAAGCTTAATTGCTTCTAATTCATTGTCTACAGCGTTCTTAAGTGTGTTTTCAGTGAGCTCACTTTGATTTAGAATACGGATCGTTAGGGCATTCCCAAGATTTATAGGCAACAACAAAAGTTGTTCTGGCGGAGACTCATCAACTAGCTCATAAATTCTTTCGATGTGTTGCGGTTCATG
>JAKSAW010000215.1 GCA_022361455.1 Pseudomonadales bacterium
CGCCCGGCGTCGTAAACGTCGGTCCCGCCGGCGGCGAGTGCGGCGACCTCGTCCAGGTCCGAACCGGCATCGATCGCTTCGCGCACCGCAGGCTTGCCGATGAGCAGGTCGATGGCCGGCACGTCGTCGCGAAACTCGTAAGCTTCGGTTCGCCATGCGAACTGCTCCGGCCACAGCTTGCGCGCGGCGACCAGGACCGCAAGCCCGGTTCGGTAGGAGTCGAACACGCTGCGATCGACCACGTGCAGCTGCACCGCACCGCAGCTCGCGCGCGCGTGCTTCTGAAACATCGGCTCGATCGTACAGGGGCGAAACCGGATTCCCGCAAGCGCGTAGGAGGTGAGCTCTTCCGCGAGCGCACGCCCGTCGACGAAAGGAGCGCCGACCAGCTCGAAGGGACGCGTCGTGCCGCGGCCCTCCGACAGATTGGTCCCCTCGATCAGACACATGCCAGGGTAGACCACCGCGGTGTCGACGGTCGGCATGTTCGGCGACAGCATCACCCACGGAAGACCGGTGGCCTCGAAGTAGTCCCGGCGCCGCCAGCCCTCGCAGGCGACCACTTCCAGCTCACAGCCGATGCCGAAGCTCTCGTTATAGAGCCGGGCCAGCTCACCGACGGTCATGGCGTGACGCTGGGGAACCGGGAACAGCGCACAGAAGTTCTCCAATCCGGGCTCCAGGCCGCCCCCCTCGATCTGCGACCCGCCGATGGGATTGGGACGGTCGAGCACCATGACTTTCACGCCCACGCCGGCTGCGACCTTCATGCACAGCGCCATAGTCGCGGCGTAGGTGTAGTAGCGCGCGCCGACGTCTTGGACGTCGAAGACCAGCACCTCGATGCCCGCCAGCTGCTCGGCCGTCGGCGAGAGCGACTCGAAAGTCTCGCCGTACAGGCTGATCTCGGGCAACCCCGTCACTGCATCGCGCCCTTGGCCGACGCCGCCCATGTCCTGGGCCGCGCCGCGGATCCCGTGCTCAGGCCCGAACAGTGTGCACAG
>JAKSAW010000694.1 GCA_022361455.1 Pseudomonadales bacterium
GACCACTTCATCGGGATTTAACCCGCTGTTAGAGGCCATAAATTTATTCCAGAACATCACTTCCATGCTCTCGTCCAGAATAAACACCCCTACGTTTATGCGATCAACAATAAATTCGAGCAGTTCTTGAGAAGGGGTGAAATTATCCACTTAGAAGTCTTCCAGCAGCTTATCCAACTCGCCTTTCATTACTTCTATCGATTCGCCAGGCATCAACAAGAACATGGTGCAGGTAAAGGAGCGATCTTCGAGCGTATAGGTGATTTCCACCAATAACGCGTGCCCCCAACTTAGCTTCTCATGCTCTAACAAACTACCGATCGGTATATGCTGTCCCAACAAACTGGGTGAAGAAAATGCTAGTTCTTTTTCTATTTGCTCACCGATACCGGTTAAGCATGCGCCATTAAGGATATTGGCAATATCCATTAATAACTCGCGTTCGCCAGCTTCATTTAGCTCATCATCGTAAGCTAACAAATCTGCCATTTCTTTGAAGGAACTGTCGGTAAAAACTACAATGGCCTCACCACGAATACCGCTGCCATCGTCGACATGATAAAAACCCTGACTAACACCTGAAACGTTGGTGCCAGCTCCCCCAACTAACTCTTCGAGCTCGCCGCCTAGCTCATTGCGAGACACCAGCCGAATTCTTGGAACCGATAAATTAACGAAAACCTCGAGAAATCTTGCCAACGAGTCTCCCGCCTGGCCCATGGCCACATTGACAACCTCTTGCAAGCAATCTCTTTGATCTTCTGTAAGTGCAACTGGATCGTTCATAGCAAACCGTATTTATTAAGCACCTCGGTCAACTTTTTGTTGTCCACTGGCTTTTTAATAAAATCTAGAGCACCAAGGCCCATTACCCTTTCACGCGCTTCAGGTTGAATATCCGCTGATATCACGATGATGATGGACTTATGGCCTTCAGACTTAACCGCATCGAGAACCCCATAACCATCCAATTCAGGCATGGTTAGATCGAGAAAAACCATCTCGCCCTTCCCGCTGCGTATCGCCTCCATGCCTTCCATACCATTGGTAGCCATCGTGACGTCAACATCCCAACCTTCTGGCAAAGCGCGTTTTACTTGCTTGCGAGCCATTGCTGAGTCATCACAAATTAATAGTGGAATAGACATGTTGCTCCTTCGCATATCTATACAAAACAAAACCATTTCAATTCAGTATAGACGCATCTCAGCGATGCTAGGAATTAATTTCAGATTCATTAAAAAACACTCATCGACCATGTTTTTTATAAACCACTAGAAACTTTAACCCCTAGAAAACAGATAGTTAGCGCCTAACCCAATTTACTTCGCTTATTTTTAGGATAGCTCAAGGTAAGCAAAGGGCCAGAAATAAAAACGCCAAACTGAGGACTCAGCTTGGCGTTGATATTTACCCGGTCTGACTTATTTTTCAGGATTTGATTACTCGGTTTCCACCGGAATCTTGCCAATCTTAGCTTGCCAGATTTTGGGGGCTGTATTGTGGACAGATTCGCCGTTCACATCCACCGCCACTGTCACAGGCATATCCTCTACTTCAAACTCGTGAATCGCTTCCATACCCAAGTCTTCGAAAGCCACGATCTTCGACTTACGGATCGCTTTAGAAACTAAATAGGCAGCGCCGCCAACGGCCATTAAATAAACCGCTTTGTGATCCTTGATAGACTGAATCGCAATTGGGCCTCGTTCCGCCTTACCGATCATGCCTAGCAAACCAGTGCTAGCAAGCATGGTATCAGTGAACTTATCCATACGAGTCGATGTGGTTGGACCAGCTGGTCCAACAACTTCATCGCGCACTGGATCAACTGGGCCGACGTAGTAGATAAACTTGTTAGTGAAATCCACTGGCAGCTCTTCACCGTTAGAGATCATCTCAACCATACGCTTATGGGCGGCATCACGACCGGTCAACATGGTTCCAGATAGCAGAATAGTATCCCCTGGCTTCCAGCTCATTACTTCTTCGCGGGTCACTTCGTTTAAGTTAACACGCTTGGAGCCTTCACCACCGGCTAGAGAGATTTCCGGCCAATCTTCTAATTTCGGAGGATTTAACTCTGCGACTCCAGATCCATCCAAAGTAAAATGCGCATGACGAGTAGCCGCGCAGTTTGGAATCATCGCAATAGGCAATGACGCTGCGTGAGTTGGATAGTCTTTAATTTTAACGTCGACAACGGTTGTTAAACCGCCCAAGCCTTGAGCACCAATACCCAACGCATTCACTTTCTCAAAGAGCTCCAATCGCAGCTCTTCAACGCGATTTTGAGGGCCGCGCTCGATGAGTTCATGGATATCAACTGGATCCATCAACACTTCTTTCGCCATCACCATGGCTTTTTCAGCGGTACCACCAATACCAATACCCAACATGCCTGGCGGACACCAACCAGCACCCATAGTAGGAACCGTTTTAAGCACCCAATCCACAATACTGTCACTAGGATTTAGCATCACCATTTTGGATTTATTTTCAGACCCACCACCTTTGGCAGCCACGTGAACTTCCACCTGATCACCAGGCACAACCTCATAGTGAATCACTGCAGGAGTATTGTCCTTAGTGTTCTTACGACCACCAGCGGGATCCGCAAGAATTGATGCACGCAATACATTATCGGGATTCAAATAGGCTTGGCGCACGCCCTCGTTCACCATGTCTTCAATACTACGCTGAGCATCCCACTGCACATTCATACCAATCTTCAAAAACACCGTAACGATACCCGTGTCCTGACAAATAGGTCGCTTGCCTTCGGCACACATACGGGAGTTAATCAGAATCTGCGCCATGGCATCTTTGGCAGCTTGGGACTCTTCTTTCTCGTAGGCTTCGTTGACTGCTTTAACAAAGTCGGTGGGGTGGTAATAAGAAATGTATTGCAGGGAATCAGCAATACTTTGAATAAAGTCGTCTTCGCGAATTACCGCCATGAACGCGCTCCTCTCTTTTGGCCATCTTCGATGGCCGTGAATTCTACACCAGCTAACGCTGAGATTTCATAACATTTGGACTAATTAGGAATGATTTTTCAAAAACCCGAGCAATAAGTCATTCACTTCATCAGGCTTTTCCAATTGGGCAAAATGTCCCGCATTAGGCAAACGATGAACGGCTACGCCTTGAACGAAATCCTTTGGTTCGATGATAGTGTCATACAAATCGGTGTGCATGCAGCCATCATTTTCACCCGTTATCAACATGGCAGGCATAGGCACGGTTTTCTGGAACAGTGATTGGGTTAACCGACCTGGGGGAGAGAAAGCGTCATAAAGGCACCGATAGTAACTAAGGGCCGCCTTTTTTACACCGGTTTGCGACAGCGTATCGATCACGCTCTCCATGATCTCGTCTGGTGCCTGCCAATCTGGTGACCAGCGCTGCCAGAGGAATTTAATAAACCACCAATCGGATGCACTAACACCCCAGTCAGAAATGCCCCGCAACTGGAAAAAGTTCATATACCAAGAGTAAAGCAACTGCTGCGGATGGGCTTTGAGGCCTTGAGTAGCTCGCTTTAGATAAGGGATCGCAATAGTGGTAACCGTTTTCAATCGCTCAGGCGCTAGACCCACAGTTGCCCAGGCAGCGACCGCCCCCCAATCATGCCCTACTAGATGAACTTGACCTTGCCCCAAGCGATCAATCCAACGTACCACATCATCAGCCATATCGGCCATATAATAGCGGCCATCTGGCTGCACAGAGCTAGGTTCGTAGCCCCTCATCACAGGCAGCACCACATGGAAACCCGCTTGAACGAGGGGTTTTACTTGGTAACGATAGGTAAGACAATTATCGGGAAACCCGTGTAAACATAAAACGGTGGGGCCTTCCCCAAAGGCCAATGCGGTGGCACGACCGTGTTTTAATGGTAAATACACCGTTTCTGGATTGAGCAGCGCAAGATCGTTAGGTAGCTTCATTCGGTTAGGACTATAGTTATAGGACGTTTGTGACTTATTCTACATTTCTTCGCCAAAAGAATTGTAGGACAATAACACATTCACATTAGAACCGTTAACGACCGCTTATGGTGGATAATTTTTCACCAAGAGTGCAAAATAAGGGCTACTCACACATGTAAGTGTGAGACGAATTAACGCTGTGAGCTAGGGAAACTCAATCCAGCTGATGTAAACAGTGAGAGAGCCCGGATAGGAAGATGGCACAAAAGATAGAAAAACTACCGATAAGAGTACCGAAAGTAGAGCATACTCGTCATATATTGATTGACTCTTCGCCTAAGCGAATCAGCCAAGAAATTTATGATCTTCCTTACGCGGATGTCCCCTGCGCGCTAACGCTAGCGCGACAAAAACTCAAAACCATTAATCGCTTCTTTCTTCAAGGTGCCAAGCGCGAAGCCGCTTGCGAGCCATTTAACTACGCTTTTAGCAAATTCATCGAGCATTACCGCTCATTCCATCATTCTGCGCGCTTTAGTCGTCAGCCTGCAGAGGAAGATTTAAATGAAATGTCCCAGTTTACCCAAGAGCTAGCGTTCAGCTATAAACTGGCATTTTTGGATTACTACGAAAACAGCAAAAAGCACAACGATATTGCACGCAGCTTATATACTGCCATGTATTATTTGGGCCAAAGCATGCTGCAAAGCTATGAACAAAACCTTTGGCAAAGTCCACGCTTATGGCAAGAAGTGCATTGCCTCTATCGCATCGCTGAAGAAGCCGGCTATCTTGGGCAAGAAATACCCTCTGCCGCACCCACACCTCGGCCGCTTACCATCGAAGGTCTCTATACTCAGGTTTTATTAACCGCATTGGCAGATCCTTATCAAATGCAACAGGGAAGTCATTGGCTGGTTTACGACTACGCAGGCCGTTGGGCCCACGAAGTCTATCTCTTTAAAGGTAGCGATCTTCGCGATCTAAAATACGGATTCGCTTTGCGTCTAGATTCTTCTAAGCCGCCGCTATCGATTCGCAAATTACCCGAGCAAAATCATCCGCAACTTAGATTCTTAGTAACGGAAACACTGATTCGCAAAATAGACGACCAACTAACAGGCTTAAAGTCTGGACAACCAATCCGCATCACCGGTTTGAAAGAGGAAAGTCTCAACCGCAATTTATGGATTGAATCGCTCAATCACCTCACCAAACATTGGGGTGAAAAACCACAAAGAGCGGTGAAACGCGAGCCCGCCTCTGCCATTGCCGAACAATGCACGGTAGTCTGGAGCTTGCCGGAAATTCACAGAATGCTAGACCCTCTGGCACGCCAACAAGCTAAGGTGCTCAACAGACCACTAGCATTGAAATACCGTATCACCGCAGAAAAAACCAATGAAAGCGTTAGCGGCATTGGCCTAACGTTTGATGAAAAGAACTTAGAGCAATTACAAATAGGTCAATTAATTGCCTGGATTAAAAAGCGCAACGGCAAATCTATTTTTGAAATGGGTACCGTGCAGTGGATCGCAACCAGCCATAAAAATACCCTACAATGCGGGATTAAAAAAATTCCCCATAAACCCAAAGCGGTACAGTTATTTGCTGATCAAGATCAAAATCAGGATCGCCCTGGATTACTTATTCAAAAAGCAGATGGTGGATCAGAAATAGTGGCGCCTAACTTGTTTTTAAAGATGGGGGATCACGCCAGTATGCATACCCTAATTAACGATCAATGGGATGATATTGAAGTCGACATTCCCACTCGGCAAACCAACTATATTTCTGGATTTGAAGTAATAGTAAAAAACAAATCACCGTTTGCGGGACTCTAAAATTATAGGTAGAAAGTTCACGGCCAAAGATAGGCGCTATTCAGCACCTTCTAAATATTCGAGAATTTTACTCGTACTATAACCGCTAATCACCTTGCCATTCACCAGCATTAAAGGCACACCTCCCCCACCTAAACGCTCAAACTCTTTCCTTGCTTGTGGAGACTGTTCGATATCAAATTCATGGAAAGCAACATTCATTCTATTCAAAAAATCACGGGCTTTTTCGCAATAGCTACACCAACTGGTGGCATACATCACCACTTCGTTTTGGGCATTGGAAAAATCAGGCGGCGGATTAATCATCCAGTAGATATCGTCCCATTTGAATACGAGTAATGCCACAATCACAAAGGGAATATATTGTTTCAAACTATCCTCGACTCTTAATATTGAATTCGTTCTTTATTAAATTCACTGGATCACTTTGATTTGGTTGCTGTTCAGTGGAGTAATTTTCATATAACTCAGCCAAAGGGATATCCCACGACTGTTTCAATCCCATTAAACCTTCATCAAATCTTGATTGCGCTAGCTGGTGCCAAGCAACTGCTTTCGGTGCTTCTAATACCAGAGCATGGGGATTAAGCACTTCAAACAAATTAAATAACGTAAGATGTTTTAATGCCAGTTTGCCAGATGTGTTCACTGATAGAGTGTTGGCAGATTTAGATGTGATGGCACATATGGTTACACTGTTAGTGTACAACGAGCGTGCTCGGGTTCGTACTCTACTTGCCACTATCAAATCTGCCTTAGATATCACACATAGTCGAGACCCTGAAACCGGTTCCCATATTGAGCGAATGTCTCGTTATGCCCGTATTATTGCTTTGGAGTTGGCTCAGACAAAACGCCTCGATGAGCAGTTTGTGGAGCATGTTTATTTATTTGCGCCATTGCATGATATTGGCAAGATTAAGATTCCCGATAAAATCCTGTTGAAGGAAGATAAACTGACCGAGAATGAATTCGAAATAATGAAAACCCATTCATTGGAAGGCGAAGCCCTGATAGAGAAGCTTATCGAGAACTATGGTTTAGCTGGCGTGAGCCATATCCATATGCTGAAAAACATCGTGTTGTACCATCATGAAGCAATGGATGGCAGTGGTTATCCCAAAGGTTTAAAAGGTGCAGATATTCCATTGGAATCACGCATTGTTACCGTAGCGGATATATTCGATGCCTTAACCAGTAAGCGCCCCTATAAAGAGGCGTGGAGCAATGATAAGGCTTTCGCGAAGCTAGATGCCATGGCGCAAACTAAAATTGATCCTGAATGCGTCGCCGCCCTCAAAAAACACCTGCCTGAAGTTCAAAAGATTCAATCCACCTATATCGAAAATCCCTACGGATAGCGGCCATTGACTCTGGTGTTAACTCCAGGGTTTAAAGTAAGCTTGTCATGAACGTGATGAGGACCCGCCAATGCAGATTGGAGAACTGGCCAAACGCTGTTCGGTATCGATCGATACCGTGCGCTATTACGAAAAACAGGGGTTATTGAAACCCGAAGGCCGCACTCCAGCGGGCTATCGCTATTATGCGGGTGAATCCTTGAAATGCCTGCAATTCATTTTGAAAGCCAAATCCCTCGGTTTTACCTTACGCGAAATACAAGATTTGCTACAGATAAGGGTGTCCCCAGAGGATTATGAGTGCGCGAAAGTGAAGCAAATGGCTGAAGATAAGCTGACTAATATTGAGCAGAAAATTGCCGAGCTAAAGCAAATTCAAGCGGCCCTCAAAGATGTTGCTGAGTCATGCTACGGCGGCACAGAGCCTGCTACCTCTTGTAGTATTATCGATGCGTTATCGAATCATAGTGAAAACCAAGCTGCAGTGAAGGAATAACTGCTTATGGATTTCTTGGATAACCTATTGTTACTAACCTTAGAATCTGCGCCCTGGTTATTGGTTGGACTAGTGGTTGCAGGGATTATCAAGGCTTGGATGAATGAAGATTGGTTGGCGACCCAATTGGGTGATCATGGGTTTGGTTCTGTGTTTAAGTCCGCGTTGATCGGTACACCATTGCCTTTATGTTCGTGTTCGGTGATTCCTGTGGCGCTAGGTGTTCGTAGAGCTGGCGCATCGAAAAGCTCAACAGTTTCCTTTTTAGTAGCAACACCAGAGACCGGCGCCGATAGTATTGCGCTTTCCTATGCACTGTTGGGGCCTGTCATGGCGATTGTCAGGCCCGTGGCAGCTATTTCTAGTGCCGTGATTTCTGGAATGTTGGTGGCGTTTTTCGATCGCGAGGAATCTGTTGATAAGCAGTCGGTCGCCACTAGTTCAGATAGCTGCTGTAGTAAAAAGTCATGTTGTGACTCGGAGCCGTCTGACTCTGCTCTTCAAACAGAGCCTGGCACTCTCACCAAACTCACTAATGGCCTACAGTTCGCCTTCACCAGTATCTTCGATGACTTTATCAAGTGGCTAGCCATTGGCCTGGTGTTTGCTGCTTTGGTAAAAACCTATGTGCCTGAGAGCTTCCTGTTAGAGTGGGGTAGTGGGCTGGTCGCCATGTTGGTGATGATTGTAGTGGGGATTCCCATGTATATTTGCGCCACCGCCTCGACCCCGATTGCTGCAGCGCTCATGGTGGCTGGTGTGTCTCCTGGGACTGCATTGGTTTTTCTGCTGGCTGGCC
>JAKSAW010000864.1 GCA_022361455.1 Pseudomonadales bacterium
ACTGGTGTATTGGCACGTTCCGGTGCAAATAAAAAATCCTGAAGATAACCAATGACATGCTTGGACTGACCATTGATTTCTACGGTATCTGAACCTTCACCAATATTGTCGCGAACGGATTTTGTCTCATCTAATTGATCCCGCAGCTGGTCGAAATAGGCCACTTCTAAATTGGTGCCCAATTTCACTGATCCTGTATCAGGAGTGAGTTTCCCCAGTAAAAGTCGCAAGAGCGTGGATTTGCCAACGCCATTGGGGCCGATAATACCGATCTTGTCCCCCCGTAGAATCAGGGAAGAAAAGTCTTTAACTGTGGGGTTAGTATCTCCATCGTAGCTATAGGTTATGTGTTCAGCTTCGATGACTTGCTTGCCACTCTTTACGGCGTCGTTACTGGATAAATTGGCGCTTCCCATTCGATCGCGGCGCTCGGCGAGTTCTTGGCGCATGGATTTTAGAGCACGTACCCGGCCTTCATTGCGAGTGCGGCGTGCTTTGATGCCTTGCCTAATCCAAACTTCTTCCTGGGATAGTTTCTTATCGAATCGCTCGCGTTCTTTTTCCTCGGCGTGAAGGGCTTCTTCTTTACGACGTAGGTAATTTTCGTAGTTGCCTTCCCAGCTGCTTAGTGCGCCTCTATCAAGATCAACAACTCTATTCGCTAGCTGCTTTATAAAAGCGCGGTCATGGCTAATAAAGAGCAAAGCGCCCTGATATTGTTTGAGAAAATCTTCTAGCCATTGGATGGCATCAATATCGAGGTGGTTGGTGGGTTCGTCTAGGAGTAAAAGATCAGGCTCTTGCACTAGCGCTTTGGCAAGCAAGACTCGCCTTTTTAAACCGCCAGAGAGTTCGCTGAATTTGAGGGTACCGTCCAAGCTAAGTTTGGAGAGCGTGGTTTCAACCCGTTGTTGTAGATCCCAGCCATCGATTGACTCTAGCTCTTTCTGAACTTTCTCCAGAGCATCCATTAATTGCTCATCGTGACTTTCACTAAATTGTTGGGTGAGATGGGCGTAGTGTTGCAACAACTCACCTGCGTTGCCAAGGCCCGATGCCACTACATCAAATACCGTACCATCGCCAGTGTCTGGTACATCTTGTTCAAGGCGCGCAATTCTAACACCACTGTTTCTTTCGATGGTGCCGCTATCGGCGTTCATCTCTCCTGTTAAGACTTTTAAAAGGGTAGATTTGCCGGAGCCATTTCGGCCCACTAAACAGATCTTTTCCCCTTTTTCGATGACAAGATTTGCGTTGTCCAATAAGTGATGGGTGCCAAAACTTAGGCAAATATCCCTAAGGCGGATTAGTGACATAAAACTTCTACAATTCTCTTAATACCAGCATGGGGCTTTTCGACACAACCTGACGGCTGCTTAGAAAACCAAGTAAGCCCACAAGGATACCACCAAGAAGCGGTAAACCGAACCAAAGTTCGGGGTTCCAACTAAAAGGTAGGTGGAACATCTTGGTGTAGCAGGCCCAAAGAATGGTATCGGTGCCCGCTGCCGCCATAAGGCCTGAGACTAGGCCAAGAGAAATAAATTCCACCCACTGGTTGAGGCGGATTTGTTGTCGACTTGCGCCTAGGGTTCGCATTAATGCGCCTTCTTGAAAACGTTGCCCTAGAGATGCTTGTAGCGCGGCAAAGGTTACTGCAAAACCAGCAGCCAGCACGAACAATAACACCATCTCCACCGCTAGAGTGACCTGGGTGAGAATGTTGCGCACCTGCTGCAAAATTGCATCTACCTCTAACAATGTGATGGCTGGAAACTGTTTCACAAGGTCTTTGAGTTGGGCTCTTTCCTCATAAGGGAGAAAGAAGCTTGTAAGATAAGTGACAGGTAAATCTTTAAAGGTGCCAGGAGCAAACATCATATAGAAATTGGGATTAAAGGAATCCCATTTAACGGCACGAATGCTGGTGACTTCCGCTTTGAGAATTTGGCTGCCGATGGAAAAGGTCAGCTCATTTCCCATCTTGATCCCAAGGCGATTTGCTAGCTGCTCTTCTACAGACACTTGTGGCGGGTTCGATGCCAGCGTAGAAGGAGAATCTCCCCACCAACTACCTTGTAAAACCTTGTTGTCCGGCGGAAGAGTATTGGATTCTGTGAGGCTAAGTTCTCGGTTTAGTGCTTCATTATTCGACTCTTCTTTGGTGACCGCTTGTTGTACGGCTTCGCCATCGATATGAGTCAGTCGGCCGCGGCTAATGGGGTAAAGCTTATTGCTGGCAATGTTGCGCTGGGATAGAAACTCAGTGAACGGCGTGACTTTTTCTGGTAGCACATTAAGGACAAAATGATTCGGAGCATTTTCTGGAAGTTGATTTTGCCAGGTGGTTAGCAAATCAGTTCTTATCATCACCACTAATGACATCGCCATAAGGGTGGTGCCGAAGGCAAGTGTCTGCCAGCGCGATTCTGCGCGTCTTCTTATTAAGTTACGTAACCCCGCTTTTAAACTACTGGGAATGTTTTGGCTTACTTTGGCTAGTATCAAAAACAATAGCGATACCAGCATAAAGCCAAAGATCCCCAAAGCGAGTGAACCTAATAATGCTGCAATCGTTAAGATTGGATCATTGGTATAGGCGAAAATTAATACTGCGATAAACAACGTTGTGAACGAATAAATAATTTTTCCAGTGAGCGCCAGAGGCTCCAGGTTTTTTCGCAGCACTCTTAATGGTGAAACGCGTCTTAACCTGATTAAGGTGGGTAAACTAAAGCCAAACAAAACAGCAAAGCTTAAAAACGCGCCGCTTAAAGCTGCTTTAGGAGAAGCCTGCGGGAATGGCGCAGGTAAAATGTCGCGAAGAATAAAAGTAATCAGTTCCTGTAGCGCAAAACCAATGAGCGATCCAATTGCGGCAGCAATCAATGCCAAACAACTCAATTGAATGCAGTAGAGCGCTAACAGTTGATTTTGTTTGAGGCCCATGCAGCGCATTAATGCGCTCGGATCGAATTGATTTTCTGCATAATGTTTAGCACTCATCGCAATGGCAACGGCGGCTAATAAAATAGCCACTAAGCCTGCCAAGCTCATATACTTTTCTGCACGCACTAGGGCTGTGCTAACCGTAGGGCGTTCACCATGAATGCCAAGAATTTTTTGACTAGCCATTAGTCGGGGCGTTAACCATGCTTTGTAGTCTTGAACAGCTTGCTCATTCCCCAAAAACAAATAACGATAATCAACGCGGCTACCGGTTTGTAGTACGTTGGCTTTTGCAACGTCATCGATATTCATTATGACCCGAGGCGCAATGGTGTAGAAGGCACCGCCGCGATCTGGTTCGTAGGTAACGATTCTCTCAATCAGTAGGTCGGTATCACCGACGCTGAGCGTATCGCCGATTTCGGCACCAAGTGCTGCTAACAATCGTTGTTCAACCCAGATGGTTCCGGTTGCGGGTGGCTGCTGGGTAATTTCGTCATCACCGAACGATTCTTTTGCCGTTTTAAGAAATCCCACCAATGGATAGGCATCGGAAACCGCTTTTATGGCGCTAAGTTGAATTTCATCACCGAATAGTAAAACGGTGGAAAATTGTAGCGTTGTAGCTTGTTGTAATGAGTACTCATTAGCTTTTTCTAGCAAAGCCGGTGTAGCGGCAGCAGGTGATCTCAAAACCAAATCACCGCCCATTAAATGGGCTGCTTTTGCTTCCATGGCTTGATTTAAACGATCAGTAAAAAAACCAATACTGGTGTGGCTAATAATGGCTACGAGCAGAGCACCTAGCATGACTCTTAGCGCGCCGGAATGCCATTCCCTTATTAATAACCGAATAGCTAGCGCGGCTAACCGCGAATTAGCAATCATTGTTCGCCCTCTACAAGTTGCCCGGCTTCTAAATGAATGGTTCGCTGGCAGCGTTGCGCGAGTTTTAAATCATGGGTGACCAACACTAGGGTAGTATTGTTTTGCCGATTCAAATCGAAAAGTAGATTGGCTATGTGTTCCCCGGTTTTGGTGTCTAAGTTTCCAGTGGGTTC
>JAKSAW010000696.1 GCA_022361455.1 Pseudomonadales bacterium
CAGGCAGGTGTCTTTTGATGCAATGGAAGTGACGCTCAAACTAACCAGTTTAGGCGGCTTGTCCGTTGGTGATAAGGTAAACGTTGAACGCTCTGCCAAGCAGGGTGATGAAGTTGGTGGGCATATTGTCTCAGGCCATGTGGATGGCATGGCAGATATCGTCAGGGTAGAGCCCAGTGAAAACAATCAGAAAGTCACCTATCAGCTGCCCGAGTCAGCCATGCTCTATCTTTTCGAAAAGGGCTTTATCAGTCTAGACGGGTGTAGTCTCACCATAGCTGAGATCGACAAATCTAAGCATCAACTTACGGTTTCATACATCCCGGAAACCTTAAGGGTCACTTCCCATGGTTTAAAGCAGGTTGGGGATAAGGTAAATTTCGAAATCGACCGTCAAACTCAAGCGATTGTTGATACCGTGAAGCACTTGCTTCAGGACAACCCTGAGTGGGTTCGGGAGCTACTGCAGCCGAATAATTAAGGTAGGCCAATTCAAGAATGCGTCACATGCTACGATTTTCAGGTTACCTAATCATTCTATTGCTGGTGTGCTTGGGATTGGTGATGGGGTATTTGCTCATCCGTGGGCCTCATTATGGAGAGAAACTGCTGGTTGATGTGGTGCCTTTCGAGCATCAGCCGATACCGGAAAATGTAAAGGCTATGCATGAACGCTTATTTGTAGCTGATCTGCATGCCGATCCCTTGCTATGGGCTAGGGACCTTGCGAAACGAGCGGACTATAGTCATGTGGATGTACCAAGGTTGATTGATGGTAACGTTGGTCTGCAAGTGTTTGGTGTGGTTTCCCAAATTAGCCCTGTCCACAATGTTGATTACAACCCAGATAATGACGCCTTTCCCTTGCTCGCATTTAGTCAGCGTTGGCCAGCTAGTACTTGGTTTAGCATTCCTAATCGCGGTGTCTATCAGGCTAAGAAACTCTATGACGTGGCCAAGCGTAGTAATGGAGCGCTGCAAATCGTCACCACCAAGCAAGATTTATTGAAAGTATTAGCTGGTAAGCTTTCGCGTCAGTGGGTGGTTGGAGGCTTATTAGCATTCGAAGGCGTGCAAGTGCTGGAAGGCTCTATGGAGCGGTACCATAAGTTCTATAAATTGGGATATCGAATGATGGGGCTTACGCACTTTTTTGATACTGAAGCCGCGGGATCTCGCCATGGTGTAAAGAAGTATGGGCTTACAGAATTTGGAGAAGAGCTAGTCGGGCAAATGGAAAAAGACGGTGTGGTGGTGGATTTAGCCCATGCGTCTGCCAAAGCAACTACTGAGGTATTAGCTTTTGCCACCAATCCTGTGGTGGTGTCTCACACCGGCGTAAAAGGTGTTTGTAATAACCGTCGCAATTTAGCAGACGAGCACATTAGGGGGGTCGCTAAATTGAAGGGTGTTATTGGGATTGGCTATTGGCCTTCGGCGGCTTGTGATGTTGCTCCGAAAGAGATCGTTAAATCAATTCGCTACGTGGCGGATATGGTGGGTGTGGATTATGTCGGTTTGGGATCTGATTTTGATGGCGCAGTCGCCACTAGTTTTGATACCAGTGAGCTGGCAGTGCTTACCCATGCCCTTCACAGTGATGGCTTCTCGGAAGAAGACATCAGCAAAATCATGGGTGGTAATGTGGTTCGCTTGCTGTTGGAGGTTCTGCCCGATGCCACCGAATCCCACGGCCAATAAGTCTGCACTCTATTAATGCGCTTCCTTTCGGTATAATCCAGCACTAGTTTTATAGTTGAAACGGTATTCGGAGTCACAGTTTCTATGATCGATAGCGCCTACCAGGATCGATTTGGCGGTATTTCCCGCCTATATGGTCAGTCTGCTGTAGAAACCCTACAAGCGGCTCATGTGTGCGTCGTGGGAATTGGTGGTGTGGGCAGCTGGGCGGCAGAGGCATTGGCACGTTCTGGTATTGGAACCATTACCTTGATTGATATGGATGATATCTGTGTCACTAACACCAATCGACAGGTGCATACTAAAGCGGATACTGTTGGCCAACTTAAAGTGGAGGCTATGGCCGAAAGAATTAAAGCCATTAACCCTGCTTGTACAGTTAACCCAGTCATGGATTTTATTACTCGCGATAATCTGTCGAAACATATCACTAAAGATATGGATTTTGTGGTGGATTGTATCGATAGTGTTGCCTCTAAGGCGGCTATGATTGGCTATTGCAATCGCAATAAAATAAAGATTATTACCACCGGTGCTGCCGGTGGCCAACTAGATCCCACACAAGTCACCGTGGGTGATTTAAATAAAACCTTTAATGATCCCTTAGCGCGAAAAGTGCGTTCCATGTTGCGTCGCCACTATGGCTTTTCCCGCAATCCAAAGCGCACTTACAGTGTTCCCTGTGTTTATTCTCAAGAACAATTGAAATATCCCAAACCGGATGGCAGTGTCTGCCAGCAAAAAACGGTGATGGAAGGAAGCACGAGATTGGATTGTGCTGGGGGATTCGGTGCCGCTACCATGGTAACGGCAACCTTTGGCTTTGCTGCGGTTAGTAAAGTCATAGAAAAATTATTACGTGCCGCCAATAAAAAAAGCAGTTCTTAGTCAATGGCACTACTTTGGTATAAACAAGAAGGCGAAACAACTTACGAAGTTCGACAGGCTGGCCAGTCTGTGCGGCTCTATACCAATGGTGTGTTGCATTCCCAATATAATCCCGATCGTGCTGTCACCAGTAGTGTATGGGATTTATTAACCTTGCCGGCCTTTTTTTTGCCAGCTAGCCAAATACGGCGGGTGTTGTTGTTGGGGGTTGGTGGCGGTGCTGTTTTGCAGCAACTAAGGCGTTGGGTGAATCCCAGTTTGATGGTAGGTGTTGAGCTCAATGGGATGCATCTAAAGGTAGCCCGAGATTTCTTTGCATTAGATAGCCAGCAAATTGTTCTATACCAAGATGATGCGGTGGCTTGGCTAGAACGTTATCAAGGCCCACCGTTCGATATGATTATTGATGATCTTTATGGTCACGATAATGGCGAGCCGGTAAGGGCTGTGCCTTTAGAGACCTCTTGGTGCGAATTGCTGGAAAGTCACTTGTCTGACGATGGTGTCCTGGTAACGAATACCGTGGCATGGAAAGAGTTAAAAGAGTCAGCTTTTTGCGTGCAACAAAAGCTCACAGAACGATTTGCAAAAGCCTTCCGTTTTGTGACGCCAACATGTGATAACGCAGTAGGTGCATTTTTTCGTCAGCCGGTAAAAAAGTCTGTATTCAAAAAACAATTACAGGCAATTCCTGAGTTGGCAAAAGCGGACCAATCTGGTTTGTTGCGCTACCAAATTCGCGTGTTGTTTTAACGCTTGGGTTTGCTTAGAGCAATTAGCTTAAAACTTTTATTTCTATTCACTTCTTCGATATTGGAAAAGTGTGTGGATGCTCGCTTCTCGATGCCAATAAACTGATTAACTACCCATAGAGCAATGCCTCTCTTGTCGAGAAGGCGCTGAGTGCTCTTTAAGAATTGTTCGGTAATATCGCTGCTAACCTCAAAGCCTTTATGAAAGGGTGGATTGCAGAGAATTAGGTCGAACCTTTCATTTAACTGTTGCCCGGCATTATCGGCTACTACAGATGCGTGAACTTTATGTGCTTGTGTGTTGATGGTGGCACAGTGAATCGCGGCGGCATTGTTGTCGGTAAGTGTGAACCTTGCGTGTCTAAGTAGCGGCTGTTCATGAAAGGCCCTTAAAGAAAGGTAGCCATAGCCACAGCCTAAATCTAGTACGTTTTCTAATTTGCCTTTGCTGTTCTCTAGTACTGAGCTGAGGTTGTCTGATAGGAATAGGCTACCTTGATCCTCTTTGTTCCAGCCAAATACTCCGGGCTTAGATATTACGCCCTGTTCACCTATTGTGAATATCTCTCGAGGCTCCACATATTGCTTATCATCAAGTACATCCAAGCTTTCATGTGTTTTTCTAATAACCGCATACTTAGCCGTATTCGGTCCGTTTTCCAGAGATACTAGTTCGCCGAATAAACTCTTGGTTTTGTCGATATAGGTTTTGATGCCGTCGCCTTTAAAGCCGCTTAAATGCAATTCACCGTTGATGGGTAACTTTTGGAAGGCTTGATTGATCACATGGTGGGTAACTGTTTTTTCTTTCGATACTCGATAACAAATACAATCAATTGGAGATGTGATGGTGTTTGATAACTCAAAGTCGTTAAAGTAAACCTTGTGATCAGTATTTTTGAAAGCTTGGTAGCAATCATAACGATTCGTGATGACGGTATGCTGTTTTGCAACCTTAGCGACGTCAGAAAGTGGGAAGCTTTCATCCATTACCCAAAGACAATTATCAGATTGAGTCTGGGTGTTGGCCAATATGAGTTGGTAGGGTGTGTCGGTCATTGAGATAGTTAAAAGAGTGCGATTTCTTCAGGTGTTAGGGAACGATAACATCCTTCCGCTAAGGAATCATCTAAACAAATGCCCCCCACACGATCTCGATGTAGTTCATTCACGTGGTTTCCCACCGCTGCTAACATACGTTTTACTTGGTGGTATTTGCCTTCACTAATGGCTAGGTAGATCTCTGTCTCGCTGAGTTGTTCTACTTGAGCGGGCCTTGTAGGTTTGGGTTCGTTTTTTAGCGCCACACCATGCTGTAATTGCTGTTGCGCGGTTTCACTTAAGGGTTGGTCCAAACTCACACGATAGCGCTTAATGCATTCAGAGCGAGGCGAAGTGACGCGATGAGACCATTGACCGTCGTCGGTTATCAGTACTAGTCCAGTAGTATCCTTGTCTAATCTCCCTGCAATGTGCAGTTTTTGCCGCTGTGGTTCTTGCAGCAAGGATAAGACTATAGGATGATCTGGGTCCTGTGTGGAGCACACATATCCTTTGGGTTTGTTTAGAATAAAATAGCGCAGTGATAGGGCTTGTATCAGTTTGCCATCGAGCTGAATTTGATCATCATTTTCAAGCTTGATGCTTGCGCTCTTCGCTATGTTGTCGTTGATTAACACGCGATGTTCCCGAATTGCTTTTTTGGCATCGGTTCTAGTGAGATCGGTATTGTCACAAATAAACTTATCGAGTCGCATTGGCTAATTATACTCGGCGGCATAAAAAACCAACAATAATATTTGAGTTGTTATGACTGATAAATCGAATCGTAAAGCAATTGGTTTTGTGTTTTTCGTTGCTCTAGTGATTATAGTGGCAAGCGCTGCTTATCGCTGGGCACCAGTACCTTTTGGTGAAGTGAACCTTACAATGGGTTCGGTTGCTTCCCTGTTAGCTTTGATTTTTGTTATTGCGTTGTTTGTGGAGCGTGCTCAAGAGGTAGTGCTAACCAATTGGCGGGCAAAAGGCTCAGAAGAACTTGATCTCAAAATTCTAGGGTTAGAACGAAAACTCAAGCGGCTTGAAACTAGTCATGAATCAGATGAAGATCCTGAGTCACTTTATCAAGAATTAGAAGCAGCTAGATTAGATAAACTTCAGTATCGCGCACAGACTCGTGTTTTGGCGTTGCGAGTGGGGGTGGTCATGGGGCTTATGGTGAGTATGGCAGGAGTGCGTACTCTAGGTAGCTTTGTGGCTCCAGAGGTGTTGCTAGCCTTTGGTACTGTGCAGCTTGCCATCTTTCATGGAGTGGATGTCATTATTACTGGCGGAGTGATCGCCGGTGGTAGTGATGGGGTTCATAAAATGGCAGAGTTATATCGAGTCTTTGTGGAAACAAAAGCCAAAGAAGAAAAGCAAAAGCTCTCTCCACTGCAAGAGTAGATGAGAGCTTTTGCTTTGATTTGTATGTGCGCTTTAGTAATGACTTTTTCGCGATCTTTGTTTTCTAATAATTCCTAGAGCTATCAATGGCAGCGCTAATAGGCCCATGGCGCCACCGTGGCCATGGCTGCTACTAGAGCGATGCTCATGGGTGTCACCCTCATGCTCCAAGCTTTCCAACGCTACTGTTTGGCTGATGGTTTCCGTTGTAATCACTGCTCGGCTTACAGCTTCATAAACCGTAATACGTAATTGGTATAAGTCCTCAGGGTAGCCTTGGTCTAAATTGATGGTGATGCTTTGATTGTCATGCGTGGTTGAACCTGAGATAGATATTTCATTGGAAAGATAAAGTGATTCCCAGCCATCATAAGGATCGTACAACTCAACGCCGATTCTAATATCGCTACGGGTGTTCGGTGCATCCACATCCACCTCCATATTCACTTGGCTGTAATAGCCGTCAGCATCAAAGTCATCCCTTAAGTTCAGCTCGAAATGATGAATGTAGGGGCTAGAGCTAAATAAGGTATCTCGGTCCGCATCTTCAAGGAATAAGCTGTCTAATTCGCTGTCATCTAAATAGTCCCACTCGGTTAGCAGTTCATGGGTAACCGCATCATACAAGCGCAAAGTTAGGTCGTAAGTTTGAGTGGGGTAGCCCTCATTTAGGGATGTGGAAATCTCATAAACATCGCCACCACTGGAACCGTTAATCCAAAAGGTATTTGAAGTAAATATGCGCCATTGGTCTTGGCCGTCACTCAGGTATACCTCAGCATAGAGAGCTTGGCTTACATAGTGTGTGTCCGCATCAAAGCTGAAACGAAAATGGTGATAGAAACCATCGCCATCGATATCAGTGACATAGTCTACCCAGGTGTTGTGAATCCAAACGGGATCGAGGTGAGAGCGGGTTGCCGCAAGGGAACGGTCCGCTTTCTTGTTAGCGTCTTTGGTAATCAGCTTGCCGGATGACTTGGTGCCTTCAGCGTTGCTAGAGGCTTCCTTTGTTGAAGCAATGCTTGAATCAGCTGATGGATCAGTGCTGCCGCTCTCCGCTGCTTGTACTCCAGCAGCAAATGCGAATGCCAGGATAAGTCCAATAAAGATAGTAATGCGAGCAAGATGTTTCATGATGTGTTCCTCCGTTTCGTATGGGGCCATTAGAGCAAGGAGGCACTGAATCCAACCTGAATGGATCAAAATTATCTGTTCAGGTTAGATTCAGTTTACGAATCGTATTCTGGCTGCGTGATTCGATAAGAGGACTTCACCATGAAAGCGTTACATAGCAGCACGGTCAGAATAATGAGTCTATTCCTGGTCTTAGCAGGGTTAGCAACCACTACTACCGCTAATGCGCATCATCGCGATGGCTACGATCGCAACGCGCAAATCATTACCGGTTTGGCCATTGGGGCGATCGCAGGTTACGCCCTACTAGAGGCACATGATCGACATAAGAAGCACCGGCATAAGCATCGAGATCGTCACCATCGTCATGACCGCCATTGTAGGCATCGCCGAGGTCATCACAGGCATTATGGTCACCATCACCGACAGGATCGGCACTATAGCTATCATCGCCATCGCGACCACCATCGAGGACATCACAGAGATCATCGTCGAGATCATGGGGTTTACAGAATTCAGGAAGATTATCGCGGCCGCCATGGGCACAGTCGCCGAGTTACCGTGACACATTTTTAAGTAAGCATGAAATGAAATTAAGGACATGTAGTTAATTAGGAGATAATGATGAAACTAAAATTAATGACAGCAGCTGCAATTATAAGCTTATCGGGAAGCGCGCTCGCTGATACCTATGTTGGCGTGGGTGTCGGACAAAGTAACTACGATATCGATAATTTTGATGAGCCCACCGGCTTAAGCGTATATCTAGGTGAGCGAGTTAACGAAAGCCTAGCAATTGAAGTCTTCTACACCGATTTTGGAACAGCTGAAGATGAAATTGTCGATGAGGTGGAGTTATCGGCTAATACTTTCGGGGGTGGTTTGCTAGTAGGTGTAGAGCCCGCTCCAGGAACGAATCTATTTGCGACTATAGGTGTTCATGCATGGGATGCAGAAGTTGAATCCGATATATTAAATCTAAGAGCCGATGATGATGGATCAGATATTTATTATGGCTTTGGAGGATCTTTTCAGCTGAATCCTGCGCTATCTATTGGAGCGCGTTATACAAACTACGAATTAGATAATGATGATGTGAGTTTGATGTCCGTAAACCTAGAAGCATTTTTCTAAAAAAGCCACTACTCAAAATCCAGCAGCTCATCAAATACCGAGCTGCTGGCCATTCCCAGCCCATAGCCAAATTGCTGATGCTCCACTAAATTCGGTGGAAGGTACTCTAAAAAGTAGGGCGACCCAACGCTTTGCACATAAGACCCGCCATGGAAAAGAGTGCGACTATCATCGCCAGCCCGTGTGATAATTAATTCGTCTTGGGCGCGGGTTAGGGCAACATAAAGTACGCGACGTTCTTCCTCTTCCGCATCTTTGTCGCCTAAGCTGCGCATATGCGGATAAGTGCCTGGTTGTACACCAAGGCAATAACACACCTTTGCTTCGGTGCCTTTCGCACTATGGACCGTAATAACAGTGATAGCATCTTCTTGTTCAGCTTTTTCTGCTTGAGAATTTGATATTGGGTCTAAAGTATATGTTTCTACGAACCCTAAAAGATCTTTATAACGACTCGCTAAATCAGCTAATAGCCGCAAGTCACTTAGCCGGGATTCCCATCGATCATATTTATTGTGAAAGGTGTTGCTCAAGTGATCTGTAGCGAGGCGAATCGCTTGGCTCGGCGTTCCGTGATTATTTTGAATGATTTCTATGCCTTCTATAATATCGTCTCGCTTTTTAATTTGGGAGCGTACAATATCTTTTATATCTTCTGCCGGATCACTGGAAAGTAATGCCGCTACAGTTTTAGAAGCGGTTACATCGCCAATCTTTGGCCAGCATTTTAAATAACGTATCCATGCTAGTTCATCTAAACGATTCATTGCCGCGCGACAAAGCGATAGCACGTCTTTAACATGGGCTGCTTCTAGTAAACTAGTGCCACCGACAAATTGATAAGGAATACCTGCGTCAATCAATGCGCCTTCTAATACTTTTGCTGACCATGCCGATCGCACCAATATCATATGTTGATGCCAGTCAGCACCACCTTCATGTCTTTCTAGTAAGTCAGATGCTATCCATGCAGCTTCGTCATGCTTAGATTCAAAATCAATCAGAACCGGTTTGCCTGCGCTTCCTCGAGCAGCGGTGAGGTGTTTGTCGTAGTCGATATCCGCCTCATCCAGTAACCAATTGGCAATATCTAAAATAGGTTGTGTGGAGCGGTAGTTTTCCTCTAGTTTTAAAACGGCAGAATCTGGAAGACGCTCGCTAAAGGCGTGTACATTTTTAAAGTCTGCACCTCGAAATGCATATATTGATTGGGCATCGTCACCTACGCAAAATAAATGTGCACTGGAAAGTTTTTCAAGGATGCGCCATTGCAACGGATTGGTATCCTGCATTTCGTCTACCAGGATATGTTGGAAAAGCCCTGCAATTTTCCCTGCTAAATCTGGTTTCTGTTCTAGAGTCTTGGCGAATAGATGCAAAATGTCATCGTAGTCTAAATACTGGCGATCTCGCTTGCGCTTTTCATAATCTTTGGCGATAGACAGAGTAATCTCCATAAATTCTTCAGATAGCTCTGTGAATTGATGAAGATATTCCTCAATATCTAGGCAGCTGTTTTTTGCATAGGAAATATAATTTAAGAGAGTGGCTGCTCTGGGGAATTCTTTCTTGATCTCTTTACGAACTTTCTCGCCGCGAATAAGTTGTAGCAGGCTTTGAGCATCATCCCGGTCGATGATGGTGCTGTTTTCCAACTGAAACGCTTTGGGGATGCGCCGCATAATCTGCAGGCAAAAATGGTGGAAGGTACCGCAAGTAATTGATTGGGCAGTCTGTCCAAGATCTTTCTCTAAGCGAGCCAACATTTCTTTCGCTGCGCGTCGAGTAAAGGTGAGCATTAAAAGCCGTTGAACAGACACTCCAGATTTAACCAAGAAAATAACACGACCAATAATCGTTCTGGTTTTACCGGTGCCTGCTCCCGCAAGCACCAGTAAATGTTTCGCGTCGCCGCTATAGTGAGCGGCTTGTTGTTGCTCTTGGTTTAATTCCATTCGCTACAGGAATAACTCCATTTTCTTGCAAGCATATTCATTACCGTCTCGGCCGGTCATGCTTTTTACATCAGTAACGGCAAAACCGAGTCGTTGGTAAAGTGCTTCTGCTTTGGGGTTTTTAGTGGATACATCTAAAGAAACCATACGATAACCATCGGCTCGTGCTTGTTCTATTTTGTGATTAAGCAATTTACTACCTATGCCACAGCCTCGTAATGCTGGATCTACTCCAAAGTTGGCCAGATAAAGCTCATCATGTTTGGGTGGCTTCATTAGTTTCATGCTATCAACGGCTCTTAGCATTCGTGGTAAAACGCGCAAGCCATAAAAGCGGATCATATTGAGTGTCGATCCACTGGACATGGCTTTATAACCATCACGATCCCAAAATGTACCAGTGCCTACAACCTTGCCATCTAAGATCGCTACCGTGAGCAATTTGTGTGAGCACAAACCACGATTACTTAAAAATTCCATCTGAATATATTCCAACGCATGTCTATTGGCTGTGTTGTAAATATAGTCATAAAGATCAGCGCCAGAGCTATACATAAGTTCGGCAATGTTGCCCAGGTCGTCTTTGTTGGCAAAACGAATTTCTAGCTCATCGACGCTGTTTTCGTTGCTTTGTGATGTCGACGTTGAGTCATTGGCTTGTTGCTTTAAAACGTCCGTGTTCATAGATAATTCCTATTTAAATTGCTTTACGGGCTCTTACTGAAGAACCGTTATTTCTCTAATTGCGAAAGATCTCTCACACCACCGCGATCTGCACTAGTTGCTAAAGCAGCATATGCCTTCAATGCTGTGCTTACTTTTCGCGGACGCTCTTGGGCTGGCTTCCAGCCTTTCTCATCTTGTGCGGCGCGGCGTTGTGCTAACACATCGTCACTTAAGTCCACATCAATAGAGCGGTTGGGGATGTTGATCTTTATCGTGTCGCCGTCTTCAATTAATCCAATTGCACCGCCCGAGGCTGCTTCTGGTGAAACGTGTCCGATCGATAAACCGGAAGTACCTCCCGAAAAACGTCCGTCCGTTAATAGCGCGCATTCTTTGCCTAGACCTTTAGATTTTAGGTAACTAGTTGGGTAAAGCATCTCTTGCATGCCTGGACCGCCCTTAGGACCTTCGTAGCGAATAATAACCACGTCACCAGATTGAACTTCGTCAGCTAATATTCCGCGCACTGCGTCATCTTGGCTTTCAAAAATCTTAGCTTTACCTTCAAACACTAGAATGCTGTCATCTACGCCTGCAGTTTTCACTACACAGCCGTTTTCAGCAATGTTGCCCTTCAATACTGCTAGGCCGCCTTCTTCGGAATAAGCATGTTCCGCTGAGCGAATACAACCTTCGGCGCGATCATCATCTAAAGTTTCCCAACGACAATCTTGGCTAAAGGCTTCTTGAGTTGGTATGCCAGCTGGACCTGCGCGGAAAAACGTTTTAATCGCCTCATCATCCGTTTGCGTGATGTCCCATTTCTCGAGCGCTTCCTTTAAGCTCTTGCTATGCACGGTAGGTGTATCGCTATGAAGAATGCCTGCGCGATCTAGCTCACCC
>JAKSAW010000697.1 GCA_022361455.1 Pseudomonadales bacterium
AAGGCTGGACCGAAGGGTTGCAGTTAATGGTCGTTGGTGAGAAAACTCGATTTTTTATTCCCAGTGAATTGGGTTATGGGAATAGAAGCGCAGGTCAGATCCCACCGGGATCAGTATTAATTTTTGATGTTGAGTTGTTGGGTATTAACGAATAATCAAACTTGGCAGTGTTTGCTTATATATGGAATTTAATAGGGGGATATTATGTTGAAAAAAATCATTGGATTCAGTGAAGGTTTATTAATCTTATTATCGCTAACTGCTAATGCAGCGGATATCGTTACAAAAACCATTGAGTACGATATCGATGGCCAATCTTTTACTGGCTTTTTGGCCTACGACCAATCGATTAAAGAAAAACGTCCCGGTGTAATAGTGGTGCATGAATGGTGGGGTGCTAATGACTATGCACACAAGCGCGCAAAAGATTTAGCCAAAGAGGGATATGTTGCCTTTGCATTGGATATGTATGGTACGGGTAAAGTAGCCGACCATCCTAAGCAAGCAAAAGCATTTATGACTGCAACGATGGAAAAAATCGATGTTGCTGAGAAACGCTTTAGAAAAGGAAAGGAGATCTTAGCCTCTCAGGCTAACGTTGATGCAAAAAATATAGCAGCCATAGGCTATTGTTTTGGTGGTGGTATCGTATTGCATATGGCGCGAGTTGGTGAGCCATTAAAAGGAGTGGCTAGCTTTCATGGTTCATTAGGCGCTAAAACGCCTGCAAAAGAAGGTGTCGTTAAAGCAAAGGTTAAAGTATACAACGGTGCTGCCGATCCGTTTGTGACAGCGGAGCAAATAGCTGGCTTCAAAGCAGAAATGGAAACTGCCAAAGTGGATTATGAGTTTATTAACTATCCAGATGCAGTGCATAGTTTCACTAACCCTGGTGCTGATGCAGTAGGAAAGAAATTTGAGATGCCATTAGCTTATGACGCGAAAGCGGATACTGAATCATGGCAATCGATGCTTACTTTCTTCGAAGCCATTTTTAAGTAGGTCTTGTTATGAGGATTCTTGCCATTGGCTTATTAGCGTGGATGTCTGTGTCCTCATTCGCTGCTCCCGAGCAACTTTTAAAAGCAACCACCTCCTGGGATGGTGGCGAGATTTTTTATCCAAAAGGTGATGCGGAAATTACATCCATTATTTTACGTTTGGAACCTGGTCAAAAATCTAAGTTTCATTGTCATCCGATACCCACGCTGGGCTATGTTTTAAAAGGTGAGTTAGATGTGGAAACCAAGGACGGTAAAAAGGTTCGCTTAAAGAAAGGTGACGCCGCTATTGAAGTGATGCGCACAGTTCATCGTGGTATCGCAATCGATGGCCCTGTGGAAATCTTAGTGTTTTATGCAGGTGCAACTGACATGCCCACCACGGTATTACCGAATACAGAGGCGGGTAAAACTTACTGTCATTAACCAAAAAAGCCATCGATAACGATGGCTTTTTTGTTAAGGGCTAGGTGTCGTGCACCACCTAACTTGCTTTCTAAGAACTGTGTTGTACTACCAGCTCACCTTGGGTTTCCGGCGCATCGAACATGACCTTCTTCGCAAGCACCGCGCCTTTAAGACCTAATATTTGCACTGCTGTTAGGAATCCCGCAACCATTGCCCCTGCAACACCACAGCTAAGGGCGTCTTGCCCAGTTAACCATAAACCTGGAATTGTAGTTTTTGGTTGTAGCCAGTGTTGTTCGAAACGGCTTGGGTCGTGGTCTAGCCCGTAAATCTCGCCTTCGTCGTAGTAGCAGAAGAATTCTGTGGAAAGTGGTGTAGATGCTTCATAGTAATCAATCTTGCCACGTAAATGAGGCATTTGTTTATACAGCGCTTCCAACATGCGGTCGGCAAAGTATTCTCTAAATTCTTCGTAATCTTCGCCACGCTTGCCCCAAGTGGTGCCCTGCCATTTGCGCCATGCTTCGAAGCTTGCTGGTGCAACGATTTCGATGGTAGAGCGGCCTGGGTATCGTGTTTGGAAACTTGGATCTTTCGCAGAAGGGAAAGACACATAGACCACTGGCAATGGGCTAGTGTGATCCGCTACGAACTTCTCAACGTTTTCGTCATGGTTGCCGTCTGGGTAAATCCACAAGTTGGTTTTTGGTAGTTGTAATGACTCAGCATCACCTTTCAAACCAATAAACAAACCAACGTTAGTGAAAGAGCGTTTTACTTTCTTAATGTTCTTTAAGTAGCCATGCTTTTCTGCAACGTCTTGAGGTACAAGCTTACCAAAGGTATTCATTACACCAGCGTTACTAATCACTAATGGTGAGCGAATGTCGGTACCATCTTTCATGGTTACCCCAACTGCGCGACCTTTTTCGATAATGATTTTTTCAACGTCCGCGTAAGTAAACACTTCGCCACCGCTAGCCTGAATTTTAGGAATAATGGTTTCGGCAATTTGTGATGCACCACCAACCGGGTAGTAGCCACCGTTGAAATAATGCTTTGCGATTAAGCAGTGAATTAAAAAACTGCCTTTCTTAGGTGACATACCGTTATCACCCCACTGGCCTACTAATACGGAAATTAACTTCTCGTTGTCAGTAATGCTGCTTAAAACTTCATAAGTGGTTTTGTTGAAATAGTCTGGGAACAGCTTTTTCCCTAAAACAGAAAATGCTTTTTGTTGCCATGGGCGCATTAATTTACTCATAGTAAACCAGCGCATACCTTTGTTAACTTCGCGAACCATCACCATATACTTATCGATTGCTTCGGCATCGTTAGGAAATCGGCGTTTCATTTCTTTAACGAATTCTTCTTTGCCAGCGATAAAGTCGTAGTGCTCCTCGCCAAGAATGATGCGATCGTAAACTTTATCCATTGCCGCCCATTTTAGGTTTCCGCTGCTGACAAAATCGAACAGCTTACGGCTCATGGTGGGATATCCCACATCACCAATATAGTGAACCCCCACATCCCACTCGTATCCATTGCGGGAGTAAGCATGGGTGAAACCACCAGCGGTATAATGCTGTTCAAGCACTAAAACTTTTTTGCCCATTTCTGAAAGGCTGGCTGCGGTTGTCATGCCACCGATTCCCGAACCTATTACGATGGCGTCATAGGGCCCATCAAGGCGAGTGGGACGGTAACGCTTACCAATGCGAATGGTGCTAGGCGTTAGTGAACGGCTGGACTTTTTTTCTTTCTTTTCAGTGTCTTGTGGCATGTCAGCAACCTTTGATCCGTATTTGATCGGTCATTTTCAATGGTTAAAATCGATATATGCTACATGGTGCATATGTGGATCCTAACAATCCGCCCTCACTGTTGCAAGCATTCCCAACGCCACAGACAGCTTTCGCCTAGGTTTTAGCCTCTAAGTGATTGCTCTAATTCACATAACCTCTCGTAGAGTTTTTGTTGCTTTTCTTGGCTTGATTGTGTTTTTGGAAAGATCGCAGTGGTGTGGGGTTGGCGATCTAACCAAAACAAGCCATTTTGATCTTGTGCTTCTTTAGCTGCAGCTAACCATATAATGGTGTCTGCACCTTCCTTTGGCGTTCTTAGGAAAGGTTTGGTGATGCGATAGAAGCTCGGCAGCGATTCTGCGACCGCCGGGGTATCGGCCCAACCCGGATGCATGGCGTTAAAGGTCATATTGGTATCTTTGTAGACTCGTGACCAAAGCTCTGTCATATCTACTAAGCCACGCTTCGCTCTGGCATAAGCTTGAGGGCCGTCATATTTGCCTTGCTCATAGTTTAGATCGTTTAGAAATACTGGCTGGGTGTACATGCCCCCAGAGCTTACGTTAATGATTCTCGCTTGCTCTGCAGCTTTTAGCTCTGGTAACAGATCTTGAGTCAACGTGAAGGGTGATACCAGCAGCAACGCAAGCGATCTTTCTAGGCGTTCTTCGGTAACCTGTCTTTCGTTAAATAAGGCGCCAGCGTTGTTAACTAAGATGTCTATCTTCGGGAATATCGCTTTAATTTGCTCTGCGGCGCGGTGGGTTTCTGCAATAGATTCCAGATTGGCGATCACTGTGTGAGTTGTTCGACCAGTTTCTAGGGTGACTTCCTCTGCAAGCTTTTGCGCTTTTTCGGGATTGCGAGCAACAACTAATATGTTAGCGCCCATTTTTCCAAGTGCGAAGGCAGTTTCCTTACCCAGCCCTGAAGTGGCGCCTGTAATAACAGCATTTTTTCCTGTTAAATTGACCGCCAGACCTTTCCAGCGCTTCTGCGCTTTCAGGTAACCACGTTTGGTGAAGTTAAGCATGCTTGGAAGCACCAACTTGTCTGACAGCTGGCTAGAGTGGCTAATTGGCTCTTGGTGATCGTTGAGGGCGCGAATTAAACCATCGAAAGCACTATCTGTCATAGGGTCTAGCGTACTGGGGAATAGTTCGGCGACACGACCTATACCGGCATGGAAATCCACCTCGATGTGATAGTCGATCTTGGTGCTGCTGTCATCGATGGCTGACAAATTGATGGAATCTACCAGCGAAAAGTTTTTCGCTTCTCCTTTCAAGCGGATGAAACGGTTAGGCTCAAGCTCAGCGATTTCATAGTCTACGGGTACTTTGGATCCGCCCGATTTTGCTACTAAACTGAAGCGCGTCCCTACACTAGGCAATCCAGCGGTTAGTTTAGCGGCAGTTATGACATTAATATCCCATTGTTCTGTGGAAGAAAAATCAGCAAGATAGTTATAGGTATCTTCAACAGATCGTTCTACTTGTAAGCTGCGTGTTATGGTAACCATAATGTGGTCGTATCCTATGGCTGTGATCTCATTGCTAACACCTTACTATAACGATTGTGAAAAAAGTGCTAAAGCGATTCGCCCCTTTGACTGTTCCACGCTTACTAGTCGTCTCCCGACTCCTCGGTTGTCCTGGTGTTCTAAGGCCGATCATAAGACTGATAGTAGTCACTATTACTATCTGTTTGGCTGGTTGTGCTTCAGACTCTATTGAACAGGACTACGATGAGTATTTAACCCGCTTAGCAAGGGTGTTGGATCAAGATCCAAGCGACTGGAAAAAGTCTGTACTGATGGGGCTCAAGCCAATATATCCCTCGGCAAAAGGCCGGCGTTTGCTGGTTTCTGATACACGAGTGGGGGTCTTTGACTTTCTCGCTCTTCATGATTGCGAATTAATGCAATTAATCAGTGAACGCAATACTAGCTTAGGCAGAGTGATGTCTGAAACAGCTCGCTTTCATTATGAAGTCATGATTCTCAGCGGGATTCGGCGTTGCTTAGCTGAATTAGACGATGATCCTGAACTAGAAGAGGCTCTGCAGCAGATCCGGGATATCAAGCAAGTAGAGTTATCGCGTCATTGGTGGAATGCTACTTGGGGTAGCGATGCTTTTGATCGTTTTTTTGCTTTGTCTCAACCGACATTATCAAAAAAGGCTGTGTCGGGTTATGAAACACCTGCCATCGTCTCATTGGAAAGATACCTGCTACTCCTTAATGAGCATGTAACTGGAACGCAATCTTCTCAAGCGACTTCCTATTTAGATGTTGCCAGTGAAGCCGAGAGAGCCCTTAAAGATCTTGAGTTTCACTACGGTGGGCGCCTAATCAAATCGGTGAGCATGGGGGCCGGGGCAATTAATGAGGCAAATCGATTGTTAAGGACTCGCTTGGAAAGTAGGCCTATCTGTATAAATCAAAAACCTTCGCGACAAGCTGAGATATTGCGCAACGTTTTGACTAAATATTATGTGCTTAGTTTTCAACCTCATCTAAGTGCTTTGGATAAAGAAATGTCGCAATTAGTTCGGCCATTGTCATCATTGAACGCCCGTTTTTCCGAATTAGGCACTCCCGCTGTACGGGGGTTTTATGGTGCGCACTTGGACGTCAATCAGTCATACTTTCCCCAACATCAGTTAAAGCGAGCGTTGCAAGAACACGCTGAATTATGGAGTGATTTATTTGCCAGCTGCGGTATGCAGATTGGAGGGATGAATTGAAACTTGTTCGGCGTTCGATACAATGCCGATCTTAGACTATTTGTTTGGATTTAGTTTAATCGTCCGAGTTTTGCATAACGAATGAAAGCATTGCTTTCAAGTTGGGGGAAAGGTGGTGAAGAAGGTTTTAATTGGGTTGGTGGTATTAATTTGTTTACCATTGCTGTGGTTTATTCTGTCTCCTTCACCCATAGATTCTGTTGCTTGGCAGCCACCAGAGCCCCCTTTGATGGAAGGTAACTTTGCTCCCAATGAAAAACTTAAAGCAAGCGAGCTTATCGCGCAGGGCTTGGTGTACGGACCAGAAGATGTAGCAGTAGATGACAATGGAGTCATATATGGTGGCACTCAAGATGGAAAAATTGTCCGAGTATTTCCTGATGGCCGTTACCAAGAGTGGATTGATTTAGGAGGCAGGCCTTTAGGATTGCACTTTGATCAAGATGGCAACCTAATTGTTTGTGATGCCTATAAGGGACTTCTTTCAATTAATCCTGAGGGTAGCGTCACCGTTCTAACCAATTCTGCAGAGGGTGGTGCGTTTGCATTTACCGACGATCTTGATATTGCATCAGACGGAAAGATCTACTTTACCGATGCGTCGAGCAAGTGGAACCAGCCAGATTACATGTTGGATCTGTTGGAGGGTAAACCCTATGGGCGTTTCTTGGTTTATGATCCTGCCACTGAACAAACCACCGTATTGCTAAAGGACATGTATTTCCCCAATGGCGTGGCACTATCTCAAAATGAAGACTTTGTGTTGATCAACGAAACTTGGCGCTATCGTATCGTACGTTACTGGTTAAAGGGCGATAAAAAAGGCACTAGTGATATGTTTATTGAAAACTTGCCTGGCTTTCCTGATGGGGTTTCAAGTAATCGTAACGGTACTTTTTGGTTGGCCTTGCCGACACCAAGAAATCCCAAGGTCGATAACATGTATCCGAAGCCTTGGTTAAAAAACTTTGTCGTTAAACTACCCAAATCGATTCAACCCAAACCTGTGGAATATGGTTTCGTGCTTGGTTTAAATGAACAGGGGGAAGTAACCCACAACTTACAGGATCCTTCGGGCATTCATGTTAAGGAAATCACATCGGTGGAAGAACACAAGGGGTATATCTACTTGGGCTCTTTGCATAATGATCGTTTTGCTAGGCTCAAGTTATAACCCCTTTTCTTGGCATTAGAACAAATATGAATTTATTGTTTCAATGCAAACGCTTGATTGAATAAATCAGTAATTTAATTGTGGGAAACGAAACCTTTTATCATGTTGGCTTCTCAGATTGGTTTTTCACGATTTCTGATGATTAACATTTATGCTTATTAATCGGTTTGTCGCGAAAATAAGCACAAATATAGGGCATTAATAATGCCGGTTTTAGTGGCCTTGAAGGCGTGTCTTACTACAGATCAAATAGGTATTGCCTTCCTTTGCAAAGCGTTTATAGTTATCAATGTTTGTAAGTGAGCAGTGTATTTATGTGCATTTGCGGTGGTCCGATTGTTGGTCATCTTGCCCCATAGATCGCGGTGAATCTTACTGGCTCATCTATCGGTACATTTGAGTCAGATAGAATGGGATTTGATAGCTAAGTTTCAAAGGTAGAGTTAAGTTTTAAAGGTAGAGTTAAGTTTTAAAGGTAGAGTTATGTCAAAAGTGACTGGAACCGTTAAATGGTTCAACGAATCAAAAGGGTTTGGCTTTATTCAACAAGAGAATGGTCCAGATGTGTTTGCTCACTACAGCGCGATTACTGGAACAGGTTTTAAGACCCTCAATGAAGGCCAGAAAGTTGAGTTTAAGGTTGTTCAGGGTCAAAAAGGCCCCCAGGCTGAAGAAATTACTGTGATTTAGACTTTAGTTGGGTTGGCTTGAAAAGGCAGAGCTGTTTTATCAGCCCTGCCTTTTTAATTTCTGGACTAGCAAGAGGAAATTCCCTGAAATAGAAGTATACTTAGCAAGGTCTTAGCCAAGAATTATAAGAAGAATGAGCGCAGAGGATCGTCAACACCAACTTCAAGCCAACATTGATCAACTAACCGATCAGGTTGACCAACTGCAGCAGCAACTCGAACAAATGGAAGAGGTGAAGCGCAACTCCAATCGCATACTCCAAAATGCAATAGATCCTATTTTGATAATTTCCGGTGATACCTTTATTGAGTGCAATGGAGCGACTGTTAAAATTCTCGGTGCTACCAAGAAGGAGCAGGTACTATCCACCCATCCTTCAGAGCTTTCACCAGAATCACAACCCGATGGTCAGCCTTCGTACGATAAAGCGAATAAGATGATGAGCACAGCCTTTGAGAAAGGCTTCCATCGCTTTGAGTGGGTACATAAAAAGCTTAATGGTGATCTATTTCCCGTCGAGGTTTCGTTAACACGTATTGAAATGAATGGGGAGAATGTCCTTCACACATTGTGGAAAGATCTTTCGAATCAAAAGAAAATTGAGTCTTCCTTGCGCTTTGCGATTAAGAAATCAGATCAGGCCAATCGGGCTAAATCAGAATTCTTGTCAAGAATGAGTCATGAATTGCGTACTCCTTTGAATGCTATTCTGGGTTTTGCCCAGTTAATGAAGTTAGATAAAAGTGAACGGCTATCTGCTTCGAGTCTTGAAAATATTAATCAGATACTATCGAGTGGACACCACCTCTTGGATCTAATTAACGATGTGCTCGACCTTTCTAAGGTGGAGACCGGTAAGATCAACGTTGAACTAGAAAGTATTTGTTTAAATGATTTGTTGGAGGAGTGTGTTGGTTCATGTCAGGCATCTCTCGGCATGGAAAGTGGTATAGAAATTACCAATGTCACTAAATTATCTAATAGAGAGTTAATCTATGCCGATAAAACACGAATGCGTGAAGTTATTCTCAACCTGCTATCCAATGCTCTGAAATATTCACCTGATGGTGGCGTGGTCATGGTGAGTTGCGAATTTCTCGCTGATGAAATGATCCGGGTGCGTATCACTGATACTGGTATCGGTATTCCTGAGGAAAAACAATCGGAGCTATTCGAACCATTTAGTCGATTAGGATTAGAAAAAACTGCTATCGAAGGTACTGGCATTGGACTATCTATAACAAAAAGATTAGTTGAGTTGATGTCAGGTCGTATTGGTTTTGAAAGCAAAGACGGTATTGGTAGTTCTTTTTGGGTTGATATCCCGTTGGTGGGGGATGTGCGAGGTTTAGATGATTCCGGGAAAGCAAGAGTCAGCCAACGTCAACAGACATTAGATGTTCAGGCAAGAGTTGTTTATGTTGAGGATAACTTGGCGAACATTATGTTGATGAGAAAAATCATGGCGGCCTTTAGGCAAGCATCTTTAACCGTTGCTAATAATGCCGAGGAAGGTATTGAGTTGGTTCGTGAAACCAAGCCGGATATTGTCATACTCGATATTAATTTGCCCGGTATGAGCGGTTGGGATGCCTTGAGGATTTTAAAGCAAATGCCTGAAACTGCGGAAATTCCAGTGATTGCCCTTACAGCAGCCGCTACCAATTCCGAGGTTCAGCAAGGCTTGGATGATGGCTTCGAAGCCTATCTAATCAAACCCGTAGATATTTTTGAGTTAGCAGATACGATGCAAAGATTGTTGGGGTTTGCCGAATAAAGCACTCTTATTTGCTCTAGCGGAATACACAAATAAAAAAGCCTCCTTTAAGGAGGCTTTTTTATTATTCAGCAATACTGCGTTTATTCGCTAGCAATGGTGTACGTTAAGCTAGAGAAGTGATCCGCAATGTGGAATGTGTGGGCAAGTTCCCAATCTTCATAGTTCAGATCGCCATAGGCGAAATGTGGAAACAGGGCGCCAGTGTAGTTCTGGAAATCCCAAATAGCGTTGCGCAACCTTTGGAACGCAGAGGGTAGATCTCCCGTGTCAGGAATCTCAGGCGCACCAGGCACAGGATCTGTCAGGTTATGATTCATAAATCCAGCGTTCTTATAGTTGTTGAACAGGATTTTAGAAATGGACTGTACCAATGAAGAGTACATTTCAGGATAACCTGTCATGGAATATTCAGCACTTTGCGCAAGATGATTAAGCACTTTATATAAAGTCCACTCTTGCTGCATTTCAACTGGAGGGTTGGCTTCGATCAAGTCGAGTTCAGCTAATGCCTCATCCAAGTTCGCTAGAATTAGGTTTCTGCCTCTGGGTTGAACGTCACAGCCGGTGCCGGTTACCCCAAAACCAATGGCGGCGGCGGTGCCCAATGACATTTTTAGAAAGCTCTTGCGAGACATTCTGGCGGGTTGTAAGACGTCTTGAATCGTGCGAATGTTTTTATCGTTCTGGTCCATAGCGATCACTTTCTTGTATTGGCCCTTGTGTGAGGACAATGGGTTTATCGGAGAATAAAAAGCGTGATTAAATTCTATGGAGACACCAGCATATTGCCCCCTCCTTAGGTGGGGGAAGTTGGGTATTTCCTGGTGAATATTAAGGCTGTTGGATTATCCAACGGAATGGCCTAAATTAACTGGATGGCATGTTTAATTGTAGGCGCTCACTAGATGGTGGATAGGTAATGCGAGTTTTTAGCTGGATTTTCATGGGTTTAGCCTGCTTATGGTTGTTGGGATGCGATCAAGATGCCTCTGCACCTGGGGAAAATACACCTGTTATTGTAGAAAAAGCGCCATCAGAAGAACCAGAAGCTCCTGTGTGGGAAAATACGCCAATGCTTGAGGATTTGTCCGTTCTCAGGCAGGGAGGCTTTATACGCTTTCTTACGCCAACGGTTGATGGAGAGCCCGGATTAGCACGAAATGGGTATGCGGCTGGGGAGTATCGTCGCCTTGCCGAGCTGTTAGCGGAATCCTTGGGGCTGGAGGCAAAGTGGATCTACGTGGATTATTTCGACCAGTTGCTGCCTAAATTAGAGCAGGGCCTTGGGGATGTGGTGGTTACCAATCTAACGGTCACTGAGTCTCGCTCTCAGCGGGTGAATTTTAGCCTCCCTGTTGCTAACGTTGATGAGCTATTGGTAGTGGCAAAAGCTCATAAAGGTAAGTCCTTAGCAGACCTGCCCAGTATGAAAGTCAGTGTGCCCAAGGGCACATCTTATGTAGAGTCCATGACGGAGGTGTCCGAAGCTCATCCCCATTTGATCACCCATGTTATGGATAGCGATCTTAGTGATGTGGCGATGATCGAAGCGGTGGCAAACGGCACGATGGAAGCCGTAGTGGTAGATTCCAATATTACTGTAGAACACTTCCAATCCTTGGCCAATGCTGAACTTTACGGAGCCGTTATCGGGCCTGTGGTTAAAGCCAAGCGGGATATTGCTTGGGCTGTTCGCAAGGGAAACCCAGAGATACTCACGGCATTAAATAGATTCTTTATTGCCGAACGTATTGAAGCGTCTGCCAACAAAGCGGAAAAGCGAGATTGGCAAGCAATTAAAGATAATCGCACCCTAAGATTAATTACCACTAACAATCCTGCCAGCTATTTTATCCTGCGCGGCGAATTAATGGGCTTCGATTACGATATGGTAAGAAAGTTTGCTGATCAAAATCGTTTGCGTTTGCAGGTGCTGGTTAAAGATAGCCTGGAAGATATGTGGCAGGCATTGCAACGGGGTGAGGGCGACTTAATAGCGGCTGCGGTAACTGCGACTGAAGATCGCGAAAAACAAGGCATATTATTCACCAGACCTTATTTGCAAGTTAAAGAGCAATTGATTAGCCGGGCTGATGAGCCAATGCTTGAGGATGTCAGCGAGTTGCGACATCGGGTGATCGCAGTTAATCCTGAAAAGGCCTATCGGGAAACATTGGCAGCTATAGAGAAACAGCTAGCAACGACTAAGCATACTCACGCCAAGCAACCTCATTTGCCCAAAGGAACAACTACGATGAAAATCATGGAGGTTCCAGGTATTACCACTGAAGAACTAATCGATGCAGTTGCACAAGGAAAATATGACTTTACCTTAGCTGATAGCCATTTGGCACAGATTGAGACAACGTATCGTTCTGATATTAAAGTACAGTTGGATTTATCTGAAGACAGGCCTATTGCATTCGCATTACGAAAAGATCAGACCCAGTTCAAATCCGAATTAGATGTTTTTATTAAGAAGCAATATCGCGGGCTGTTTTATAATGTGACTTTCAATAAGTACTTTAAGAACAAGAAAAACATTCTTAAAAATAAGAAGCATCGCGTTGAACCCAATAAACCGATCTCGCCTTTTGATGATATCGTCAAGCGCCATGCACAGGAACATGGGTATGATTGGCGTTTAGTGACATCGCAAATGTTTCAAGAAAGTCGCTTTGATCCCAAAGCTAAATCCTATGCTGGAGCTCAGGGCTTAATGCAAGTGCTGCCTAGAACCGCACGTCAGTTTGGCTATGAAGATTTGTTCGATCCTGAGGAAGGTATTGAAGCGGGCGTCGTTTATTTTGATTGGTTAAGAGATCGATTTCCCGCGGAGCTTCCCTTAGAGGAGCAAATGTATTTCATGTTGGCTGCCTACAATGCAGGGCACGGCCATGTCCGAGATGCCCGCCGTTTGGCTGCCCAATTGGGTAAGGATCCTAATCGCTGGTTTGGGAATGTCGAAGAAGCTATGTTGCTATTGTCTAAACCTAAATATGCCAAAAAAGCACGCTTTGGTTATGTTCGCGGTATCGAGCCAGTGAACTATGTTAAATCTATCCGCCAGCGTTACCTTAGTTATTTGTCTACCCACGGAGAGAGTCAGCAAACTGGCCAAAAGATGGGTTCGATGGAAGAAAAGGCTTCCACAATCTCAGGCTCAAATTAGCTCTGATAGCATCGAGGCTAACAATGCAGAGAGACAATGCTATGCTTGAACTATGCAACTTATTATTAGCTTCGAAGAATCCGATGCTACTGTTTATGCAGAAGTCCTTGCTGGAGAATCAAGTGAGGCGATAAACCCTGGGCTGATTAAATTGAAGCTAGAAGAGGCAGGTTATAAGGGGCTTGCTGTTGACCCTCAAGCAGTAAATAAACTCTGTATAGCTGCCAGTAAAGAAGAACCCCTCAAATTGCCTCTGAAGGTTCTCAAAGATGCCACTCTGGACGTCTCCGTTATCGCTGATAAAACTCAAGTCTTGATATCAATGGTTCCGGCCGATGGTGGCAAGGATCTCTCAGAAAATGATGTCAAAGAAGCATTGCAAGAAAGCAAGGTTGACGAATCCATGGTGGATTGGCCAGCCGTTAACGCAGCCTTACAAAAACAGAAAGTTAAAGAATTGTGTATTGCCAAAGCGGTGAAAGCCGTACCCGGTATTGATGCTGTTTATATTCCCTTAGTCGAGAGTGAGCTTGATCGTGCTCCTAAAATTGATGAGCAAGGAGTAGCAGATATGCTCAGTGCTCATAAGTTCACGCTGGTTGATATTGGCGATCCTCTGATGAGGCGAGAGCCTTCGACCGAAGGTACTGTTGGCAAGGATGTTTGCGGTGGTGATATTAAACCGGTGCCAGGAAATGACCCTGGATTTGCCAAAAATATTCAAGGAGCAGAAATCTCCTCTGAAGATGCCAATCTTTTGGTGGCGTCGATAAAAGGGCATCCTATTTTATTAAAAAATGGCGTTACTGTGGATTCGGTTTTGCATGTGGATGAAGTTAGTTTGCAAACAGGCAATATTAAGTTTGATGGTTCGCTGGAAGTTAAGGGTGATGTGAGTGCGGGTATGCATATTGAAGTCACTGGTGATGTGATTGTTAAAGGTGCAGTGGAACGTGCAACTATTAAATCCGGCAGCAATGTAATCGTACGTGGCGGTATATTTGGTGCTTGGCATGATGCTGAGGTTGAAGAAGACGCTAGTAATAAACTCGAGCAGGCTGAACAACAAGAAGACGGTGAAAGTCTAGAAGCAGAACTGTCCAATGAAGAGGAATCAGAACAAGAGCATTGCTCAGCGTATGAAATTATTGCAAAGGGTAGCATTGAAGCTGGTTTTATCAATCAGGCGAGTATCCATGCTGATGAAAATATCGTGATAAAACAGTATTCAGGTAATAGTCTTTTGTGGGCAGGACATCGCATTGCATTGGGACAAAATGGTGGTAAAGGGATTTTATATGGTGGCTATGCTAAGGCTCTTCATGAAGCTGCAATCGCGCAACTGGGGAATGATGCATATTTAGAAACACGGTTAACGGTTGGTGAGCTAGATCAACTTCTTCCCCAACTCTCTAAGCTAAAGAAAGTGGAAAAAGCGCGACAGAATGAGGCTACTCAGCTTGGAGGAATTTTGGAAAAGCTCGAGGGCAATAATGCTCTAAAGTTAGGGAAAATATCAGTTGATAAAACTAAGCGTATTAAGAATACCATTGCTGCCATACAAGATACCATCAAGCAAATACAGCAGCGTATGATTGAAATCGAATCAGAGCTTCAACCTCAAAAGAATGCCTCAGTTTTAGTATCCAAAAAGATTTACCCCAATGCCATCGTCAACATTAATGGAACAGTCCGCGTATTTAACAACGAAGGGCGTGGCGATACTTGGCGTGTAAAAGGCAAACAGCTATTGGGAGACAACGAAGCAGCTAAGGAGTCCTCATGCAAGTAGAAAGTATTATGACTGAACAAGTTCATACGGTGGCGCAATCGATCACATTGGGCGAGCTACGTAAGATATTTTCTCAGGTAAATTATCATCATCTATTAGTTGTGGAAAATGGCCAATTGCTTGGTGTGATTTCCGATCGCGATGTGTTGCGGATGTCCAGTCCTTACTTGGATATTACTGGCGAAGATAAAGCGCCGTTATCAGCTGAAGATCAAGAATTACTAGATCAAACAGCTGATAGTTTTATGTCGAAAAACTTGGTGACGGTGTTACCGGATACCTTAATCGATGCAGCGGCCATCCTTTTGTTAGAGCATAATATATCCTGCCTTCCTATTTTATCTGAGGACGATGAAGTTAAAGGTATTCTGACCTGGAAGGATATGTTGAAGTACTATGTCTACGTGCGTTAACTAATTACACTCACAATCTAAGAAGTATACGGAATTGCTTTTACAGGCTACTTAGGGGGGATTTGTCGCATGGATGGGGAAATGTGACGCTAATAAACAGTTTGAATACCCTGAAAAGGTGATAGCCTATCTTTCAAAATGGGTACTGCCGTACTAAGTTGGCTTGTTCCTACCATTGGGTGCCTCCTCGGCGAAATAACTAATACAACAGATACTGGCGAAAGATAATGATTAAATCCCCTGATAGCATTAATGCCTATTGTGATGACGCACTGGGAGAGCTAGACGCAGTCGGCGTAGCAGAACGCATTCGTAGTAAAGAGATTTCTGCGGAGGAAGCGGTGGAAGCGGCAATATCCAGAGCTCAAACCGTTAACTCTAAACTCAATGCAATCTCCACAGAAATGTTTAGCTATGCAAGACAGCAAGCTAAAACGCCTTATCAAGGTGAGTTTTCAGGGGTGCCCACCTTCATCAAAGATAATGATGATGTGGAAGGGTTTCCGACAACTCATGGTTCGCGAGCGGTCTCCAAAGCTCCTGCTAAGAAGTCTTCAAAGTTTGTCGATCAGTTTCATTCTTTAGGTTTGGTATGTTTAGCAAAAACAACCATGCCAGAATTTGGTTTAACAGGTACTACTGAGTCCACAGGCTATGGCGCCACAAGAAATCCATGGAATTTAGATCATTCAACGGGTGGCTCCTCGGGTGGTTCCGCTGCTCTTGTTGCTGCTGGTGTGGTGCCGATTGCCCATGGCAACGATGGTGGTGGTTCCACACGCATACCCGCAGCTTGCTGTGGCTTGGTGGGATTGAAGCCAACCCGTGGTCGACTGGAGAATGTCGAAGGGGCTCATTTACTGCCGGTTAACTTGGTACATCAAGGCGTGCTGACTCGTAGCGTACGTGATACTGCCGTGTTTTATGCTGGTGCAGAGAAACACTTCAAGAATAAAGATCTGCCTGATTTAGGTTTGATACAAGGGCCTAATAAGAAGCGTTTAAGAATCGGGTTTTTTACCGATGGTCCTGGCCATATATTAAGTGATTCTGATGCCGTGGCATCAGTGCATAAAGCAGCAAAACTATGTGCTGATTTAGGCCATCATGTGGAGGAAATACCTTTTCCGTTTGATGAAACACTTGGTGACGATTTTCTGCTGTACTGGGGCATGCTAGCGTTTTTATTTAATTATGCTGGCAGCAGTATTATTGGCAGAGCTTTTGATCGCAAACAAGTGGAGCCTCTAACCCGTGGCTTAAGTAAATCCTTCACTAGAAATCTATTTAAAGCTCCGATGGCTCTAAAACGTCTCAGAGCATTTCAGAAAATCTATGAGCAAGCTTTCGGACAAATGGATGTGATGTTATCACCGGTACTCGGTCATCCACCGCCAAAGATTGGTTACTTAGGTCCAGATATTGATTTTGATAGCACTATGGAAAGGTTGCGTCGTTTTGTACCTTTTACTGCGATACAAAATGTATCAGGTGCTCCAGCTATTTCTTTACCCATCGGTTTTAGTCAGCGTCATGTGCCTGTCGGTGCAATGTTTTCTGCGCCTTATGGCGAAGATCAACGATTGCTTGAGTTGGCTTTTGAATTAGAGGCGGCGCATCCTTTTGTGCTTAACAATAAGATTGGCTCCACTCAAGATGATTCACTTTCTGTGAGAGCTGTATCTTAGCCCACCTCATCTAGATAGCGCTTGCGAAACTTCACGCCAAATTGTTCGGCTAAGTTTTCGCAAGCGTGTACATCTACGCCTTCCAATCCCTCAATGGCGGTCACTGTCACATCATCAATATAAGTGGGCGCCGCCTTAATAAAACCCAGAAGAGCTTCATAAGAACCAGATAACGTTGGGCAGCAATGTTGTTCATATACTTCTTCATTTTGTGCGTTGAGTGATATCGATAAAGCATCCACACAAGTGGTTAAATCAGGCAATATGTTTCTATGATGCACTAAGTTACCAAGCCCATCGGTATTTAGCCGCGTCTTTTTGCCCCACTGTTTTAGATGGGTTGCGATATTGATTAATTCTTTGAGGCGTAATGTGCTTTCCCCGAAGCCGCAAAACACCACTTCCTCTATTTCTGTAAGGTCACCGAGCTTATCGATGATGTCGTTGGCCTTGGGATTAAAGTCTAGAGCTAGTTCGTAACCCTTAACGTTCCAGCTACCGTTGTGCTTAGGGCAGAACTTGCATTTGAGGGTGCAGGCGTTGGTTAGGTTGATATAACGCTTTCCGTCTATATCGTAGACAAGTATGGGCTGCTCAGTTTGGGTGGGCGTTTCTAATGGAGCTACCGGAATAGCGCCATTATCTTCTGTGTACTTCATAAGGATTACTGTAATTTAATAAGTTTGCTTGGTAGTAACAGGCTTTCAGATACAAGAAGGCTAAGCTGGATACGTAGTGATGTCTTGAACGTACATCAATAAATGGGCGGATAAGACCTGAACGGTAATCCGCCTAATTGGTTTGCTGGGGAGTTTTACTGAATCTTCTTCAAATCTAGTAACAGTGATTTAAAGGAGGATTGAATAAGCTGCTTGGTTTCTTCGGTATCCATCATTCGATTCAAGAAGCTTTCGATGGACTGAGTGAGGGCATCCTCTTGTTTCTCGTCAAGGTCTATAGCCATCAGCACGCTTTCCATATGGTCCTTAAATTCTTGGGAGATATGGCGAATTGCTGATTCATGGTCGCCATAGTGAGTTTGAATGCTGGTCATACTATCCACGACTTTGCTCATTACATCTGTGAGTAATTGATCCCGCTGGTCGGCTAGGGAGAGCTCCACTTTTAAAGAGGAAATTTTCGCTTCTGCTGCATTCAGTAGTATGGCTAAGTTGTCTTTTAAGCGCCCATATTTTTCAGGATCAGATGGCAGTTTTGTGGCAAAGAACGCGACGTTTGGGGTGTTCAGTATTAGCCTGCGACCATTCTCGATAATTTGCCCTCTCGAGGTAGCTGCCGATAGCAGTTTGGCTATGTCAGAGCCTGTTTCACAGCCATAATTTAAAGCACCATTGTGGGTTCTAAGTTGAACCGCTAGTAATATATCGAAGCTCTCACCAGCGGACACTAGCGCTTTGCCCATATCATCATAATCTTTGGTGGTAATCACCTCTTCAATAAACCGCAAGATGGTTCCCAACTCACTGTTTGCTTCCATCATATTGAAAGCCATACTGCGAGCAGAATCCGCTTGGTCCATTAGATTAATGGTTTGCGATACCTGCTGAATATTGGATTTGATTTTGTGATAAATTTCGATGGGGTTGAAAGGTTTAGATAGATAATCATCACAGCCGGCATCAAATGCTGCAATTTGATTATTAAGAGATTCGGAGTTGTCAAGGTAGAGCACGAAGGCTTCGGGATTGCGTCGCTTAAGACTCTTGCCGGCTTCATCCAAATCTAGCTTGCAGTCTCCAGGATTTAAAATGGCTGCGTCTGGCGAGATACTAGCGATAGTGTCTGCAGATAAATCTTCTGGGAACATGACTTCTACATCGAACTCTTCTTCCAGCATGCCCACCAATAGCTCAATGCTATTGTCGTCCTTTTCGATAATCAAAACTTTGCTATTAGGATCTTTACTCATAGTTACTCGAATAAATTACTGCCACTTATTAGAAGTATAGATATCGATTGATTTAAGTAGGGAATTTTTTGCTGATAGCGAAGGATGAGTCTAAGAGATACGAGAAAGAAAAGGCCCAACAAGTTGGGCCGAACATTAAAGAGTCAACTTAAAACAAGAAGAAACAAAAGGTAAGCTCATCATTTACTTTAGATGGTAGATGTAAATTGCTGAGTTACAAGAAAAAAGCTGATGTTTCTCTTGTTATTGCGAAATACATTAAAAGCTAAGCTTTGTTATTACTTTTAGCGATTGAATAGATGTTGTGGAATGGTCAATGAGGCTATTGCTCTGCAACATTACCCAATGTGGATAGGGTGATATGAAAAGATTTGGCGAGGGAACTCTCCAAAGCGTCGCGGGTGAAAGGTTTAGAGAGGATCGATGTGAAATACTTGTCTGGCCCCTGGTCATCACTGCCGTAGGCAACATGCCCGGTTAAAGCGATGATGGGGGTGTTCTGGTGAAGTGATTGTTTACGGATTAATTGGCAGGCATCAATGCCATTCATCACCGGCATTTCGATGTCGAGTAAAATGACGTCGAAAGGATTTTTGGAGGCAAGTTGCACTGCTTCCGCACCATTGTGAGTAAGATGGCAGACAAGTCCAAGGGATTCAAGAGTCTTTTGAATAATCTTTTGGTTAACTGGGTTGTCTTCTGCAACTAGGGCTCTTTTCCCAGTTAATGAAATGCTGTTTTTGGGAAGCGGGTAGTGTTGCTGTGACGTGGCTTGTTCATTGTGGAAAGCTTGGCTAAAGCTCAAATAGAAAGTGGTGCCCATGTCATGGCTGGTGGCGAAACTGATCATGCCATGGTGGGCATCGATGGTTTTCTTCACAATGGCCATCCCTAAGCCGGTACCATTTGACTTGCCGTGTGTTACGAAAGGTTCAAACAATATCGCATGAATCGCTTCAGGTATGCCGGGGCCATTGTCCGCCATATGAATGGCAAACTGATTATTTTCCTCGGTAAATGTAAGCGTGCATCTAGGGTTGGGAATGCGAGCATTAATTAGCGCATCTCGCGCATTGGTGGCGATATTAATAAGCGAGCGGCGAATTCTTTCAATATCGAGCGTAATTGCTTTGTCTGTAGAGCAGTGGCTTTCAAATTCGATTCCATGTGGCTGGAATAGTTGCCCCAGTAATTTAGAAATATCTTCTAAGAATGCTTTAGGGCTAACGGTGCTCAGTGCTAGTTGAATATCATTGCGGCTATATTCTAATACCTCATGAGCCATGACAGACATGCGGCTCGCTTCCCCAATAATCGTATCTAAGTATTCGTTGCGCTCACTTTCTACATCACTATGGGTTGCTAGTTCAGCACAGCCTTTAATTGCGCCAATAGGGTTCTTTAGATCATGAACAATTGCGGCAGCCATCGCACCTATACTTGCCAATCTCGAGTTTTGTTCTGAGGCAATATTCTCAAGCGATAGAGCCAACGATTGTGCCAAGTTTTCTAGAAGGTCGAAATCTAACGTCTCCTTGTCACCAACATAACTAGACAGTGTCAAAACGCCCCAGCGCTTTTTTTCTGACTGAATCGGCATCAATATTTCTTGGCCATTTAGTCCTGTCTTTTTAAGAGCTCTAAGCGCTTCTGCTCGAGTTGGGGAAGTTTCATTTGCTTTTACGTTTTCGACAAAAACACCGTGTTCGCATAAATGATAGCTTGTGAAGGCATCGCTACTTTGTTGCGCGCAATAAAAGTGAGCATCGTTAAGTTTTAGAGGTTTAAGAATTTCATGTAAGTGTTTTACGGTGATAACGGCAGATCTAATATTGTCATCGCTTAGTGACAATGCCTTGGTAGTTCTGAGTAGGATTGCCATTTTTTCCTTTTCATGGGTGCGTTCTGCAACACGGCGATCCAGATCTGAATTTAATCTTGCTTGTGTTTCTAAAAGCCGCCTTTGCATTTGATCTTTAAGCGTTCGGTCCTTATTCATTTGAAAGGACAAAGCAAATGCATAAAGCATTGTCATGCTTAGTACTCCTCCATAGGCGGCACCTTCGAATAATGGTGAGTGGGGAAGAAACCCTGCTTTTTCTAGAATGGTAATAAAGATACCGACTGCAGAAAACACGCCTGCGAGAAACACATATTTTGCTGCTGGAAATCCATCTATTAAGCGCACAACGTGAGCCACGCCATTAACTAGCAGTGAAACTCCCGCGAGCAAGAGTACTAACTTAATCATGACATGATAGGGAAACAACAACGACCCTGCAGCTAGCACTAACGCGGCCACGCCTACGGCATAGAGTGCTTTTGAAAGTAATGGGCGAGCTCGAGCAACGCCGAGTATTTCATTTGAAAATAAACAAGGAAATGCTGCGCCACCACAAATGGAGATTAGTAGAATAGTGTCCGATAAGCCATGAACGCTGGGCCATAGGAAGGCTGTGGGGAATCCTTTCAAGCATAGGAAGGCACCCAACATACTGAGATTAAACAATGAATAGTAAAGATAGCTTCTATCTCGAACTGAGAAAAAGATTAGCAAGTGATATAAACATATGGCGAACAAAACACCGAAGAATATACCGAAGTAGCTAGAAACCTTGTGAGTTTTTTCCAGATAAGCCTGCTGGTTCCATAAGGTGATTGGGATTTGCATTGTTGAACTGGTTTTCACTTGAAACCATACTCGAGCCTTTTCGAGAGGTTTTAGTTCTAAGGGCACTAGCAAAGCAGAATGGGAAATGACTCGTGACGAAAAAGGTAGGTCGTTGCCAATGGTTATTTCGCGAAGTTCATCTGACTGGTTGATGTGTAAATTGATTTTATCCAGTAGGGGATAAGAATACTCCAATATTAGCGATTGCTCGGTGTCAGATTGATTCGTTAAGGTGAAGTATCCCCAGTAAGTAGAGCGGGTGAAGCCAGCATTAAGAGTGTCTTTATCGAGAGTTTGCCATTCACTTATTGGAGGCAGATCGTTGAAGGTAAGTCGGTTGGTCCTATCTTCTAGGTAATTTAAACCTTTGCCGATGCTACCCGATGAAAACTGATTTTGAATAACGATATCGAACCCATAGCACACTCTCATGCTGACCAAGAGCAATGTGAGGAAGGTTGCTACATTCGCTAGCGTGGGCACGATCAATTCCGTTGTGTATTTTATTGTGAAGCGCTGCCGGCCAAGTTAAGTAATCCTGCTTAATTCCATTAGCGCAGACTTCCTTTATAACAAACACAGCCATATCCTGGCTAGAAAAAGTGAACATTGTGTTTAACATTTCAGATTAAGTGATTTATTGATCTATAAGGCTGGGGTTTGGCAAGTTGAAAATAAGTGGGATTGTGTGGCTATGACAGTAGTTCTAGAGGAGACAGTTTTAGCGTAAAGCAGGATCCTCGATCACTAGAATCGATCTCAAGGGACGCATTGATTCTAGCCGCGCGTTTTTGCATGTTGGTAATACCATAACCCTGGCGAGGCTTATCTTGGTCAAATCCTATGCCATTATCGCTGACTTCGATGGCGATAATAAGCTTACCTTGGATTTGTTCTTCGTAAGTGTGAACTTTAATAACACTTGCTTGAGCATGTTTTAGAATATTGGTAATCGCCTCCTGAAGAATTCTCAGTATTTGCAAGGTCATATCTGGTGGGAGTTCAATGTCTGTAGAGAGGTCTCTTACTTGCCAGTCGTAGTTTATATTCACTAGTTTTAGTTGCTGTTCAGTCCGGTCCCTCAGCATTGCAAGCATGGAAAGGATGTCTTTGCTGCTTGGCTCAAAAGAGTCAATCATTAATCGTAAATCTAGCAGCGACGTTCTTAATATATCGGCAATGGCTTCGGTGTTTTCAGGTTGGGACTCAACAATGGATATGCACGAGACTAAATGCCCTCCAATGCCGTCGTGCATGTCTCTCATAATACGCTCGCGCTCTTCAGCGAGCGTCTGTTCTTTTTGTAGCTGCTGTACTTCTTTAAATTGTCGCTCAATTTTATCTTTTGCTGTGGCAATTCTTGCTTCAAGGGTTTTATTTAGTTGCTCTGCTACATTAATAGCGCTTACAAAGCGTTGTAATAGAATGGCTCCGAATACAGTCATGGCTACCACAGCACTATAGTGAATTAAATAACCTTTTTCCCTGGGTAAGCCCATATTAACCATTAACCAATCATGACCACCAAAAGCGACAATTAGAGTGCCGGCCATTGCAGTGAACATAATCGTCTTATCTTTTCTCAGAATGGTGGCACGTACAACAAGGTAGGTAGGGTAGGCGCCCATAATCAGGGTTAATGAATCCCAATAACGTGAAGTTAATAGCCAGAATTGATCAGGAATTATGAAAGCCAATGCAAAGGTTAAGCAGGAAGAGCCAATGCCGTAAGCGAACAGCACTTTTTCAAAGGTTTTTGGTTTTTCTCCCAATAAACGATGAAGAAAGATAATAATAAATATTACCATCCAACATAGAGTGAGTTTTGCATACCAGTCTACTAGAGCTCTTGGTATTGGCAGTTCGGTGACAAATAGCTGCAAATTATGAAAGAACCAAACCAACAAAAAAGCTGCTGCAAAACCAAAAACGGATTCATCTCGGCGAAAATACCAAATGAATGCCATGAATAGTGCAGTAAGTAGCATTGCCGCGGATACGTATTCTAAAAAGGTGATATGAAAGCGTTGCCAGCCTTGGTAGTAGCTTGCCAATTCCTCTTGGTTTCCCAAATAAGCTGTACCCAACATGCCGTAGCCTGGTTGATCAGTTATGACTTTTAAGGTCAGGGTGTCGCCCTGTTGCAAATCTCCTAGAGGAATCCAGCGTGGATGATTCCATTGGTTGTGCGATCTGTCTGGCAGATAAGGATCAGTGGCATACACTTGATCGTTTACCCAAACAGTTAGATAGCTATTTACGTGAGGGATGTAAAGCACTGCCTCTAAAAGCTGATCTACCTTTGCTTGATACCAGACAACTCTTTGTTGTGGGTTGCCTAAAGAACGCCAATCATTAGGGAGAGATGTCTTTCCCCAGCTTTGCGTTGGTATGACAGCGCTGCCTTGATCCGTTGTATTGTGGAGTAAAGGGGAAAGTTTAAATTTGTCAGGCGGATCGAAGCTAGATTGTAATTGCCATAAACCGGTAGCTAGTAGTATCACCACACTGATAGGAATAAATAATTGATAAATTAAGTTTCTGATTAGATTGGTGTGCGATGAGCTTTCCATAATGTTGAGCGCTATTAGCGAACGATGCCAAGTCTAGTGGCTTCGAACACGGCCTCACCGCGGGAATGTACCGATAACTTGCGGTAAATCTGTTTAATATGCGACGTCACTGTGTGATATGAGATCTCTAAAATATCGCCAATTTCTTCGTAACGAAATCCTTTCGATATTAACTTTAAAACATCCAGTTCCCTTGGGGTTAGTTGTGGTTTTTCTTCTTCGGGAATATCAGGGGGTATGGCTTCTGACTCAGCGGATGGCTGTTTAAAACGAGTGAGAATATGCCGTGCTATGTTAGGGCTGATAGGGGAGCCACCTGCCATAATCTGTAGAATCGCGTCGCAGATATAATCATTGCTGCCATCTTTTAACAAATAGCCACTAGCACCCGCTTCGATAGCGCTAATCACATTGCGCTCATCTCCAAAAACGGTGACGACCATAATTTCGGTATTTGGTGCTTGCTTGGCTGCGGAGCATATTAGGTCGATACCGCTACCGTCCGGTAAGCCAATATCTACCAAGAGAACATCTACAGGGCCTGTCTTGAGTAAATCTTGTCCTTCGGCCAAGTTGCAGGCCTCACCGACAACTGAGAGTTGATCATGGGCGTCGATCATGCGTCTTAGGCGTTGCCTGGTTTCGAGGTGATCCTCAACCAAGGCAATTGTGTAGTTTTCCATACTGGCTCTCTTTCTTATATAGGTGGCTATTCTAGGGCGTTTTAAACTAGCTTGCCTACCCAGAACTTGGGATATTAATATCCTTCACTTAGTCCAATTGGTGTAACTAAATCTGCATACCGCCGCTAGATTGTGCACTAAAGGGCTCCATTTATGTCAGTAATTGTTTACTATAGCGGTTCACGGACTTAACAATCGTGTGGGCGGGCACCCTAAATGACCTAGCTCTCAGCAATAATAATAAAACACGATACGGCACAACAAGGTTGTTGAATTATGGACCTATCATCGAAAGATTTATCTGCTCCAAAACAGCAAAGCTCCACTCCTAGTGTTAGCCCTAGTGAGCAGGATTACCTATGCTTTGATCAAGAACACTATTCGAAACTAACCCCTCTCGAGAAGCAGATACTATGTGCAGCGAGTTTTGTAGACAGCTTTTGTGCTGAGTATGTTGTTGCGATCACCTCGAATCCAAAGGCACCAGAAACGCTTAAATCGCTGCTACTCAAAGGCTTGCTAAATAAAGATCAAACTCAATTTGCGCTTCCTCAAGAATATAAGCCCTATATTGACAACGAATTTCAATATCTCGATTGGGATACTCGCACTGAATTATTAAAGCGTGTAGTCAATTTCACTGCATCACAAGGCAGCTATGGGTTGGCGTTATCCTTTTGCCTGGAGTATGAGTTTTTAGACTTGGCGTCTGAAATATTATTGAGCTGGTCTGAGACCTTGATTAACGCTGGAAGATTCGAGGAATTGCGTGGATGGTTTGAGCGTATCCCGGCCAATATTATTGATCGAGATCCATTGTTGATGGTCTACCGTGCATGGTGTTTTCCTGAATATCAAAAAGTGAATGGTGCGGAATCTTATTTGGAGCAGGTTAGCCGGCAACTGGCTGATCATGGAGACTCTATTCCTAGAGACAAGTGGTTGAAAGCTAGTGTTCAGTTGTTAGCGCTAAAAGGTTACATTTCGCGGATATCGGGTAAATACCAGGACGCAGTGCATTTTGCGGAGCAGGCAGTATCCCTAGCAAGAGAAGGGTATCCAGCGATTTTGAGCCGCTTGTATACCACCATTGGTCAGGACTTGTATTTAAAAGGTGATGTAATCGCAGCGGAGGCTTCATTAGTCCAGGCCATGGCATTGGCTCGACAGTATAAGAAGCATCATGACATGCTAATTTCCTTGGGTTACGCGGTAGCATCGATGTTGCTTTCAGGGCGCCTTCGCAAAGCCGTTAGTCTTTTTCAGGATGCGATGAGTTGGTTTCGTGAAAGTGACTTTATGGATTGCCCAGAGGCGATGGTTTTAAATGATGTATTGATCGATTTGCATCGAGAAACGTTTAACTTTGTGGAAGCGAATGAGCTTTCGGAAAAAATGCTACTTTGTTGCCAACAAACATCCACGGCATTGCATCATCTCACCACCTATATGCGACGCTACCGCATGGCCATGAATATTGGGCAGGTCAATGAAGCTTACACAGCGCTAACGCAAACGGAAGGCTGTCGAGAAGTATTGGGGGTTTCCTGGGCGTTTGGTTGGTTGCCGGTGCCAGCCATGCGAGCAGAGTTTGAGTTGCGCCATGGATCTTTACCAACAGCCTCTGAATATTTCTTTTCTGTAGAAGAACGTATTAGAGACAGTAAGGATTTTTCCACCGAAGCGGAGCGCTTTGTATATGCTGAATGGTTGCGAAAAGTGGGTCGTATTGCAGAGAGTCGCAGCCAATTAAGTAATATTAAGCAGCAAGCACTCAGTGAAAATAGAATTCTTCATGCCATTAAAGCGGATGTTCAGCTAGCGGTTACTATTTTCGAAGATGATCCCGCACTTGCGGTATTACATATGAGAGATGCGCTACAACTGGTACCGGATGGTGAGCAGATAATTGGGCCATTTCTTTGGTTCGAAACAGAAGTTTTACCATTATTAAAGAAAGTCAGAGCAAAGCTCTATCAAGATCCTCAAAGTCTTGGTTTATTGAATATCATTGAGCAGCATATTGATGAGTATTGGCCTCATGACCATATGCCTACGGTTTTAGATCAATTGTCTGAGCGACAGACAACTATCCTAAGGCTATTGCTGGAAGGCGATCAGGACAAGGTTATCGCCCGCAAGCTGGACATTTCCCCAGGCACGGTTAAGACCCATTTGCGAACCATTTACCGTAAATTGAACTGCAGTAGTCGTGCACAAGCTGTATCTATTGCTATGGAAAATGGCTTGTTATTCGAAGATGAGCATCAGATCGCTAGCCAGTAACGTTTTTTCGGTAGCTAAAGACTTCGACTAAGGCTGATCTTGCTTGGAATCTACCTTTGGGTGAGGTAGGTTCCGTATAACATGCAATGTAACTTCTCTAGGAGTTAGCTGTTATGTCACAAAAAGATGTAGCTTTGTTTCCCATACCCCGATGTGTATCTTTCCCAGGAACTACCTTCCCATTACATGTGTTTGAGCCCCGCTATCGGGCGATGGTGAAGCATTGTATAGAAACCGGCACTTATATGGCTGTATGCCATACGCAAAAAGAAGTTCGACCTGCCAAGTCGAATCAAAGTAGGGAAGAAGCGCTTAACTCCAATCAAGCTACATACAAACCCTATGATGTTTTTTCTGCCGGCCCTTGTGAACTAAGAGAAGAGCTAGAAGATGGTAGAATGCTAATTCATGTACATCTAAAACAACGCTATCATGCCTTAGCAGAACAACAAACTTTACCCTTTAGCATTTTCAGTTGTGAAGAGTTCCCTGATCGCAGCTTAAGTGAGGAAGAGTTGGTCGAAGCGGGGCAACTAAAAGAAAAAATACTCAATAGATTATTAGCCATCACCGTTAGTGCGCCTAACGTTCAGGAGCTATTAAAATCTAGTGAATGGCAGGAAAAAGATCCTGTAGACTTTAGTTTTGAACTCTTCGGGTTGTTGCAGTTAAATCCTGAAATTCTACAGCAAATTCTGGAAAGCGATTCATGTATTGAACGAATGCAGACAGCACTCTCGATTTTAAATCAATCCCGACAAGGGTAAGCTCAAAACACAGTCCCAAACCAAAATGAAAAATCCCTGGAAAACATTAAGCACTGCTCTTAAATACGAGAACCCCTGGATAAAAGTCGAGGAACATCAGGTTATAAACCCAGCGGGAAAGCCCGGGATTTATGGCACCGTAACCTTCAAAAATACAGCGGTCGGTATTCTGCCACTATTTGAAAATGGCGACACCCTGATAGTAGGTCAGCACCGATATCCTCTAGATCAATATCACTGGGAGATACCCATGGGTGGTGCTCCCGCTGGGGAAGATTGTTTAGAAACCGCTAAGCGAGAGCTTCAAGAAGAAACTGGTTACAGTGCATCCCGGTGGCAGCTAATTGTCCATGCTCATTTAAGCAATAGCATCACCCAAGAACAAGGCTTTGTTTACGTGGCTAAGGACTTGAAAGCAGGTGAGATGAACCTCGAGGAAACCGAAGATATTACCGTAAAGCGGCTACCATTCGACGAAGTGTTTACTATGGCTATGGACGGTGAAATTACAGATTCTTTGTCGGTCAATGGGATCTTAAAGGCGAGGTTACTTGGGATCTGTTAGCTTAAGTTCTGAATCTGGCTGCGATATAAGCGTAATTCTGGTATCTTTCGCACCATATATAGCTTTTATTTAGTTGGCCAAGAATGAGTAAAAAGAAGAAATCCACATCCGTAAGTGATTTTTTGCTAAATCTATCCATTCAGCGAAAGTGGTTTAATGATAAAAAGCAGTTACCTTTAAAGAAGGAGCATAAAGATCTTCATAAGATCATTCACGTGCTTTTCAATCGGGAGTTAGGTTGCTTCCCGAATCTAGTGGATCCTCAAAACTATAATGACAAAATTCAGTGGCTAAAGCTTTTTGATCAAGACAAATTAAATGTGCAATGTTCAGATAAGTTGGGCCTTAGAGATTATGTCACTAGCGTGTTGGGAGATGGTCATTTGCCCGAGGTTTATGCGCAAGCAGATTCTTTAGACGCTATTGATTTCTCTTCTCTACCTAAATCTTTCGTTTTAAAAACCAATCATGATTCCGGTACTGTCTTTTTAGTTAGGGATAAAGATTCCTACGATAACAGCAAAGCAAACACCAAAATCACAAAGTCATTAAAACGAGTATATGGGCAGGAAAAAGGCGAGTGGTGCTACACATTTGTAAAGCCGAAGGTTTTTGCCGAGGAGTTTATTGGCGATGTGAGCGATGACTCTCCGCCACCCGATTTCAAATTCCACTGCTCTAAAGGTAAAGTGAAATGGTTACAGTACATTTTTGATCGTGCCAATACACCCAAAGAGGTGATTTGTAATGAGCATGGAGAGCCGCTAAACATTAGTTTCGATCATAATATGATTCCCTCTACAGAGTTCGTAAAGCCTGCTGAATGGAATGATTTAATTACGGCAGCGGAAAAGCTGTCAGAACCGTTTAAATATGTTCGGGTAGATCTTTATTTAATTTCCGGTAACGTATTTGTTGGTGAGCTTACCTTCTTTCCCTTAAAAGGTTGTTATAAAGGAGAAGGGCAGGAGAAACTTGGCGAGTTGCTTGAGTTCGATCTAAAAACCTTTAAAGATATCTATGCGCCTTAGTCTTGTTTGGAAATGATGCGTTGAAACTCTTTTTCGTAACTTAGAATGTTACGATCGGAATCAAACTTATTCTTCGCATACTCCTTAGCTGCTTCTCCCACATGGCTTAAATTATTCTTGTTGGAATGTAGGTCGAGAATTTTCTTTGCCCACAGCTCCGATTTGTTCTCAACCAAGAAGCCTGTTTTACCTTCAATCACATAGTCATCCAAAGGCTTTGCTTTTGATGCTAATACGGGAAGACCGAGCAACATACTTTCCACAATGATCTTGCTAAGGCCCTCGTACTCGCAAGGATGACAGAGTAGATCTGCGCTTTTTAATATTTGCCATAGTGTGTTTTGATCTACAAAAGGCATAATGTCTATCTTGGATTCCAAACCATACTTGCTGATTAACGCTTCTATATTTTCTCGCTCGGGCCCGGAACCAATCATGGTAACTTTGATTGGTAAGTTGTTGTCCATTTGTTGAATTGCTTCAACCAAGATATCTTGGCGCTTTTGATAGCTTGAGAAACGTGTGGCTACAACAATATTAAAATGGTTTTGATCGAGTGCGTCGTTCGCTTCCACATTGCGCTCAGCAAAGCCGCCAATGTCGGTGACAAATTCATCTTTCGGTTGGTAGTTAATGCCCACTTGCTTAGCGGAGTCATGGGAAAGATCGAGTAATCCGGGAGTGTTGTAATTAATGCTGTCTACCGAATTAAAAATGTCATCATATTCAGATCGGATTTGCTCAGCCTTCTGGCTTTCTTCTTTCCATTTCAGCCCTGCCATTCTTAAAACTAATTTGTAATCTAGTTTCTCTTTTATGTTGAGAAAAGCTTTGAGCGAAGCGCGATCGTAGTGAGCATAGATTAATTGAACCTTGTTTTCTGATATGACGTCGTAAGCGAATTCCTTAAAGGCCGCCTGTTGCTCGGTTTTGCTGATTTTCTTTTTCTTGAAAAAGTACTTTCGGCGATACTTTGGATTGTCAAAAAAGTAGACGCTTACGCCGTTCACTGTTTTTGGTTGAGGTTGCTTATCTTCTGGGTCAGCGAACGTTAAGTAAGATATATTATGGCCACGTTCAGCTAATTTCTCAGCAATCAGTCTTACCGAAGTTTCTGCGCCACCAATTCTGCCATCGAGATAGGTTGAGCTTTTTGAAAAAAATAGAATGTTCATTGAGCTAGCGTTTCTCTGTAGGCGTTAATTAGTGTTTCAGTTGTGGCTTCAGGTGAATAGAGGCTATTTATAATGCGTTTATTTTCGGTTGCGCGCATATCCCATTGTTCCCTGCTATTGAGAATGCTTACTAGTAAATCATAAAACTCGTTTACATCATCTTCACGCGCTAGTGGAATGTCATTGTTTACAAGCTCTGGTATGCCGGAATGTTGTGTAGTGGCAACTTGAATGCCAAGTAACATGCCCTCTTTGAGAACATTGGGTATTCCCTCCGAATCACCATCGCTAGCGGTTCTACTTGGTGTTAACAGAACATTTGCTTGGCTCATCTTTTCCATGGTCTTTTGCGACGGTAACCCACCATGAAACCTAACATGCTCGATTATGCCTAGCTGAGCAGTGAGATCCTCTAGCTCCTGTTTGAGTGGGCCACTACCAATAATGTCATACTGAAACGATACCCCATCTTTTATTAGCTTTGCGCAGGCTTTGATTGCTACGTCGATGCCTTTCTTTTCAACTAAACGACCAACAGAAATAAATTTTACTGATTCTTTGTCATCACTTGCGCTAGTTTGCAGGTTGTTAATATGCTCAACATTAATAGGAGATCCGGTTACGCGAATATTTTTGTCGCAACCATTGGACCTGAGAATATCTTCAAAGAAACTGCACACTGGTAAGAATAATTCAAAGTGCTCGAACAACTCTTCCCAATTCATACCTTCAATGGCGCTCTCTTTACTGATATCAAATCCCCGTACCGAGCATGCAAGTTTGGGGTGTTGGGAAATGAATCCAGCTTTCTTCATGCTAATGAACTTACTGGCATGATTAGAAAATTGCAGGTGGATGAGATCGAACTCATCCATGATCTGGCAGAAATAGGCGAAATCAACAATTCTGCGCATATGCCTTCGCAATTCGATTTCAGGCAAATGTTTTAGTGTGCGTTGAATTTGATAATATGAAGCGTAAACCTTGAGCATCAGCAGGGGTTTCTTTTTCTTGAAACCGGGATCGTTCTTGATATCTGCAAGGTTAATGATTGTGACTCGCTCCAGCGCATCTCTGGCACCAAAAGGAATCCAATCAAATTCCCCAACTGAACCAAGGTTGAAAATGGTTAGGTCAATATCTGGTTGCTTTGCTAGTTCGGCTAATTGAAGAGCGATGAAGGTTTGAGACATAGAAGGAAAATTGGATACTACCACCGCAAGCTTAATTTGTTTCCTTTCTTTCATTTGTCTCTCTCGATTTGGGCTTTTAGTAGCCGGGTCTATTATATAAAGAGGCTTGTTAAAACGCATCATCTTTGAGGAGCATCGGCCAGTGATGAGTTATTGGTTAGCGATAAAGGCTATATGCTAGATAGGGTGAGATGTGATAGCGCGATGCTTGAAAGGAATTATTAAAATGGTGGCCCTTCACAGACTTGAACTGTGGACCTACCGATTATGAGTCGGGTGCTCTAACCAGCTGAGCTAAAGGGCCATTTATAGAGAGGAATAAATCGAGCGCCATTATACTGAGCTTCAGTTAATGGCGCTAGTTTTAAGACGCTTAAGAGGATTCACCACCATCTAAGAAGCTGCGTAGCTGCTCGGATCGGCTTGGATGACGTAATTTACGTAATGCTTTCGCTTCGATCTGACGAATACGCTCACGGGTAACGTCGAACTGCTTGCCCACTTCCTCAAGGGTGTGGTCGGTGTTCATGTCGATACCAAAACGCATGCTCAGAACTTTTGCTTCACGAGCTGTTAAGCCGGAGAGCACATCGCGAGTCGCTTCACGTAAGCCTTCAGCCGTTGCAGTTTCAACCGGTGAAAGAATATTCACGTCCTCGATAAAGTCGCCCAAATGGGAATCTTCATCATCACCAATCGGTGTTTCCATAGAGATAGGTTCTTTGGCGATTTTAAGCACCTTGCGAACTTTATCTTCTGGCATTTCTAAGCGTTCACCTAATTCTTCAGGCGTAGGCTCACGACCCATTTCTTGAAGCATTTGACGGGAAACACGGTTTAGCTTGTTGATCGTTTCGATCATATGTACTGGAATACGAATAGTTCGAGCTTGGTCGGCGATCGAACGGGTGATTGCTTGACGGATCCACCATGTCGCATAGGTCGAGAACTTATAGCCGCGTCGATATTCGAACTTATCAACCGCTTTCATTAGGCCGATGTTACCTTCTTGGATCAGATCCAAGAATTGAAGGCCGCGGTTGGTATATTTCTTCGCGATCGAAATTACCAAACGCAAGTTTGCTTCAACCATTTCTTTCTTGGCGCGGCGAGCTTTCGCCTCACCGATCGACATGCGACGGTTAATTTCTTTAATTTCTGGAATAGTAAGACCGACCAATTCTTCGATCTCAACCATTTTGCGTTGTAGGCGCACGATTTCACCGCTGTAACGTTGTAGTGCAGCAGCGTAGTCCTTGCCTTTGGCAACTTGATCAGATGTCCACTCCAAGTTCACTTCGTTGCCTGGGAACTCTTTAATAAAGTTCTTACGTGGCATTCTGGCGTAGCGAACACAGATGTTCATTATTTCGCGTTCCATTCGGCGTATGGCATCCAAGGTCTCACGAATAACAATCACTAGCTCGTCGAAAAGGCGAGGGACTAATTTGAAAGTTACAAAATCGTCTGCAAGCTTCTCTAGCGCAGTGCCTGCGCGCTTGGAGTCGCGACCATGCTTTTCGATGGCGGCTTCAGCCTTTTTGAGAAAGTCTGCTAGAGCGCCAAATCGTTCTGCAGCTTCTTCCGGGTCTAAATCGCCATCTAAGCCATCATCTTCGTCATCATCGTCCGAATCGTCATCCTTTTTTTCGGCATTGGCCTCTTCGAAACTAGGAGCGGGGGGTACGATTTCGTCTTCGTCGTAGTTTAGGTAACCACTAATAATATCGGTAATACGACGTTCTTCTTCTTTAACGCGATTGTATTCGCTAATGATTCGGGCGACGCTGCCGGGCCAATAGGCCAAAGCGTGAAGTACTTGTCGAGTGCCTTCCTCGATACGCTTGGCGATAACAATCTCGCCTTCACGAGTCAGGAGTTCCACAGTTCCCATTTCACGCATATACATGCGCACAGGGTCCGTGGTTCGACCGGGTTCAGTCTCTACAGATGCGAGAGCTGCCGCTGCTTCTTCAGCTGCGTCTTCATCAGCGTTGCTGGAGTTTTCATCGCTAAGAATTAAGTCGTCTGCATCAGGTGCTTGCTCATGGACTGGTATGCCCATGTCGTTGATCATGCCTATGATATCTTCGATCTGATCTGGATCTGTGATATCGGCTGGTAGGTGGTCATTAACCTCTGCATAGGTTAAGAACCCTTGTTCTTTACCACGGTTAATTAATTGTTTAAGCTGCGATTTTTGCTGTTCTGTACCGCTCATGAAGTGCCCAGTTTCCTAGATTAAGGTGCGCGAACGAACGCGGCATTATAGTGGAATCGGTTATCGGATGCTAGCAATGCCTTGGCCTGGGGCCGATTGGGTTGCTGTTGGTGTCAGAGAGGCGCTTTAGAAGCGCAATCTAGCGACCTGCAAACTGCCAATTAGCTGAATATATGGGCGATTTTCCCGGATTCAACCGCTCGCAAACGAATTTTAGTTCAAGGTTTTTCGGTTAACGATTTTTTTAAGTTTAGTAGCTCTCTCAGTTTAGTCTTGTCTTGAACTCCTTCACTGATCAATTCGTCTAATTGTGCGTCCACAATGGCGGCCTCTAGCCGTTTGAGAGCCTGTTGTAGCTCCTCGATCTGGTGACTTTCATCTAATAAGAATTCTTTTGCTGCTAACGCTGCTAAATGTTCCCCGTCCTGTGTGTCATGCCAGCGGCCAAGTAGGCTGGCGGTGGATATTTCGGGGCGATTCTGCAGCGCTTCAAATAGCGCTTTAAGCAAATCGGAAAAAGGGGTTCCCAGTGAATCGACTGTCTCGGGTATCTGATATTGCGCAGCTTCTTTAGGGGAATGCAATGCAAGCCTAATAATGCTGTCCACCAGCGATGGTACTGGTGCGTTGCTGATAGGTTGGTCAAAGTCGAAGTCCCGCTTTTTGCCTTTCCAGTCGCCAGACTTTTTGAATTTGCCTTTACCTTTACCTTTCCAGTCGCCGGATTTTTTAAAGGGTTGTGGCTGTGAATTATCTTCGTAGCCCGGAGGAGCGCCTTGATCGTATTGCCCGTAATCTTCAAATTGATCGAAGCTAGTTGGTCCATCGAATTGATAGCCGTCGTAGTTTTCAGGTGCTGGCGGCTCTTCGCTGATCGGGGTGACGTCATTATGTAGGTTTTGTTCTAGCGTTGAGCTCGATAGCTCGGTAATTGAGGCTAGTCGATCGAGCATCAGCTGGCGAAATATCCCTTTGGGAATGCGCTCGATATGTGGGGCGGCGATTTTGGCAAGTCGTGCTTTGCCGTCGAGACTGTTGATGTCGAGGCCATCGCTGAGCGCTTGATAGAAAAATTCAGAAAGTGGCTGTGCTTTGCTGACTAGATCTTCGAATACTTCTGGGCCTTCTCGGCGCACCATGGTGTCTGGATCATCACCCTCAGGGAGAAAAAGAAACTTAACCTCTCGGCCATCTTTTAAGGTAGGTATAGCTACTTCCAGCGCTCTTCGGGCAGCATTGCGACCAGCTTCATCGCCATCGAAGCAGAAAATCACTTCACTAACTTGTTTGAATAACTTCTCAAGGTGCTCTTGGTTGCTGGCTGTTCCCAGAGTAGCGACACCATAGTGAATACCAAATTGCGACAGTGCCACTACATCCATATAGCCTTCCACCACAAGGTGGCGGGTGATCTTTCGGCTTTGTTGGCGTGCCTCGTAAAGCCCGTACAGCTCTTTGCTTTTGTAAAAAACCGGTGTTTCCGGAGAGTTGAGGTACTTAGGCTTATCATCGCCCAATACTCGTCCGCCAAAACCAATGGTGCGGCCTCTTGGGTCTCGAATGGGGAACATAATGCGATCACGAAATCGATCATAGATGCGGCCGCGATCATTCTTAACGGCTAATCCCGCGATCACCAAGAGTTCCTTTTGGCGATCATCAGCATCAAGATGCTTGATCAGGTTGTCCCAGCCAGCGGGAGCGAAGCCAATGGCAAATTGCTTGGCGGTTTCCCCAGTTAAACCACGCTTTTTTAAATAGGAGATAGCGCGTTCTCGCACCTGAGGATTCTTAAGCTGCGATTCGTAATACTGGCTTGCTTTGTCCAGTAAATCATAGAGTGGCTTAAGGTTGGGGCCGCGATCTTGGCCGCCGCCTTCTCTGGGAACTTCGACGCCAGCAGATTTCGCAAGGTTTTCGATGGCATCCACAAAACCCAGGCGGTCGTAATCCATCAAGAATCCCACAGCGTTGCCACTGGCGCCGCAGCCAAAACAGTAATAGAACTGCTTTTGCGGGCTTACCGTGAAGCTAGGTGTTTTTTCTTGATGGAATGGGCAGCAGGCGACGTAGTTCTTACCGGCCCGTTTTAGCTTGACCCGGCTGTTAATGATTTCAACCAGGTCAGTGCGGGCGATAAGATCATCGATAAATTGTTCGGGGATTCTCCCGGCCATTCAGGTGTTTTACCCCAGCTTTGCTTTTACGGTGCCGGATACTTTACCCATATCGGCACGGCCTTGAATTTGGGGTTTTAGAATGGCCATCACTTTGCCCATGTCTTTCATGGATTCAGCGCCAGACTCTGCAATGGCTGCATCGATTAGGCTGCTAACTTCTTCTTTCGAAAGGGCTTGGGGCATGAATTCCTGAAGGATCACCTGCTCATCAAGCTCTTGCTGCATTAAGTCTTCTCGGCCAGCGTCTTTGTACTGGGTGGCGGCATCTTTACGTTGCTTAATGAGTTTGTCGAGTACGGCCAGGGTGCGGGTGTCATCTACCTCGATCTTTTCATCGATCTCGATTTGCTTGATTGCTGCGGTAGCCATTCTTAATGTGGTTAGGCGAGCTTTTTCTTTGGCTCTCATGGCATCTTTAACGGCCTGGTTGAGCTGAGCTTTGATCGTCGACATAGAGACTCCCCCGGTTTGGACTGATTTGGACTAACAGTTTATTTTTATTTACGAAAGTAACCAAACACAAAACGCCGATTCAGGATAACCTGATCGGCGTTTAAGCAAATAGTAAAAGGCTTTGCTAGTGTGTAGCCGCGATGCGACTAGTATAGACGCTTACGACGTTGTACTTCGCGAGCAACTTTCTTGGCGTGACGCTTAACAGCGGCAGCAGCTTTGCGCTTACGTACTTGAGTTGGCTTCTCGTAGAACTCGCGGCGACGTACTTCTGCTAATACACCTGCTTTTTCGCAAGAACGCTTGAATCGACGTAGTGCAATGTCGAATGGCTCGTTGTCTTTAACCTTAACCTGTGGCATTCAGATTACCTTTTCTACCTTTTACTGGTGAATTCTTACTAATTCGCTGTCATTTTGGGCAAATACCCCCTGAGAATCCTGCTATTAATACCCAGAGAGGGTTATTTTAGACAAAAAATAGGGTGTACGCCTGAGAGGGCACGCATTGTAATGCTATCGGCTTGGAATTGCAAAAGTTAAAAAGCTTGGTATGGTGCATCGAAAAACTGGTTGAAAAATGAAGCATTTATGATTGTTCTAGGTATCGAATCTTCTTGTGATGAAACTGGCGTCGCCCTTTATTGCAGTGAGCGCGGCTTGTTAGCGGATGCGTTATACAGCCAGGTCGAGTTGCATGAGGCTTATGGTGGGGTGGTGCCTGAGTTGGCATCGCGAGATCATGTCCGCAAGTTGGTTCCGTTGATCAAAACCGTTTTGGATGATGCTCAATTATCCCGCACCGATATTGATGCCGTGGCTTATACGGCTGGTCCAGGGCTGCTTGGAGCGCTGATGGTGGGTGCTAGCTGTGGTAGGGCCATTGCTTATGGGTTAGATGTGCCGGCAGTGGAAGTACATCATATGGAGGGGCATTTGTTGGCCCCTATGCTAGAACTGAATCCCCCTGAGGCTCCCTTTGTGGCGTTACTGGTGAGTGGCGGCCACACTCAATTGGTAAAAGTAGAGGCGATTGGTGATTATGAGATCCTAGGTGAGTCGGTAGATGACGCAGCCGGCGAAGCATTTGATAAAGTGGCCAAGATGCTTGAGCTTGGTTACCCCGGTGGTCCCAGAGTGGCGGCATTGGCCGATACCGGCGATGTGGGTCGCTTTACCTTTCCGCGCCCCATGACCGACCGCCCAGGGCTGGATTTTAGTTTTAGTGGGCTAAAAACCTTCTGCCGAAATACTATTCTTGATCACACCGATGATGACGGTCATATCGATCAGGCTACTAAAGCAGATATAGCTGCGGCGTTTCAGGAAGCAGTCGTTGATACTGTGGCTATTAAATGTCGTCGAGCGGTTAAGCAAACTGGCTACAAGCGCTTAATCGTTGCCGGTGGTGTTAGTGCTAATCGCAGATTAAGGGAAAAGCTGCAGGCAGCGCTTGTAAAGGAGCGGGCTGAAGTTTTTTATCCAGGGCTGAAATACTGTACTGATAACGGCGCCATGATTGCTTATGCTGGTTGCCAAAGATTGTTGGCAGGGGAAAGAGCGCCATTATCTGTGCGAACCAAAGCGCGTTGGCCTTTATCGGATTAAGCGTTTTCTTCTTTTATTGTTTCTGGTGTTGTTTTGGGAGTTGCTCCTGAAGAGCTCTCTGAGTCCGTATCTTCTGGAAAGCTGTTTTCATTCCCCTTAGCTAATAGAAACAAATTTGGGTAATGGCGATAGATCAAAAATACGATCAAAATCAGCATGGGGTTCAAGTAGTTCTCGGCCCAGAAATAAATGATAAAAGGGGCAAAGGTCCAGCTTATCAGTGATGCTAGGGAAGATGTCCTCGTTAAGCCAAATATGGCAAACCATAGTGCGGCGACTATGAACGCGCTAGGCCAATCGAGCATTGCCAGCACGCCAAACGCCGTGGCGACGCCCTTGCCGCCTTTAAAGTCAAAATACACCGGGTAGCAATGGCCAATAAATGCAAATAGTCCGCATAATGCCGCTACAGTTTCAGATTCATGTAGTTGCTGGGCCAAATAAACAGGCAGCATGCCTTTAATGAGGTCGCCTATTAGCGTTAACGCGCCCGCGGCTCTTCCTGCCAGTCGCACAACATTGGTTGCGCCAGGATTGTACGAACCCATTTCCCTGGGATCTGGTAGTCCCATTAGTCGGCAAACTAAAATGGCTGTGGCTACTGAGCCCACCAAATAAGATAGCAGCCATAATGTGACGGGAAGTAATGAGTCCAGAGCGGCGGGTCCTTAAGTGACAGCGTTTATGAATTAATCGAATTTAGGATTAAGGCCATGATGCCTGATCTACTAACTATTGACTAGAGGCGCCTAAATCTAAGCTTGCCAATTGAGCTTTTAGTGGTAGGCTGCCAACAAAATTATTGCGGTGAGTCGAGATGGATATAGTTTATATACGCGATTTAAAGATTCAGACAGTCATAGGCATTTTTGACTGGGAACGTAGCATTAAGCAGACGGTTAGTATTGATCTTGAAATGGCCTCGGATATTCGTAAGGCAGCTGCCACTGACCACATTGATGATGCCTTGGATTATAAGGCGATTGCTAAGCGGGTCATTACTTATGTGGAAGGCAACAAGTTTCAATTGGTTGAAACGTTAGCAGAAAAGTTGGCTGAGTTGATCCGCCAAGAGTTTTCTGTGCCATGGTTGAGGTTGCGGTTGAGTAAGCCTGGTGCTGTCAGGGGATCTCAGGATGTGGGTGTGATCATTGAGCGTGGAGAAAAACCAGAATGACCCGAGTCTATTTAAGTCTTGGTAGTAACATCGAAAGAGAAAAGTATATTCGAAATGCGTTACAGGCTTTGTCGGCGTTATACGGGCAATTGATGCTCTCTAAGGTTTATGAGAGCGAAGCAGTCGGCTTTGAAGGTGATAATTTCTATAACTTGGTAGTAGGGTTTGATACTGCGCTTGATGTACAGACGTTGCAAACGCAAATAAAGAAAATTGAAGATGATAACGGTCGTGTTCGTAATGGTCCAAAGTTTAGTTCGCGAACCTTGGATATTGATATTCTAACTTATGGCGATTTTGTAGGTGTTGATAGTGGTGTTGATTTGCCACGAGATGAAATTACTAAGAACGCGTTTGTGTTGCTGCCCCTTTCTGAAATTGCTCCGGAAGAAAGCCATCCTGGATTGGGTGTTACCTACCAAGAATTGTGGTTGAACTACGATAAGTCAAAGCAAAAGCTTTGGGCGATCAGCTTGTAGATACTGTTTCGTTTTAAATTTCTCTAAAGCGATCGGCCGCCATCGACCGCAATAATTTGGCCAGTGATATAGTCGGCTTGTACTAAAAATAAAATGGTTTTAGCAATATCCTTAGCGCTGCCAATTCTTTCCAGTGGTATTTGTCGCAATATTTTTTCTTTTTCAGCTTCCGTTATGTTTTCAGGCCATAAGATAGCACCGGGAGCAACACCATTGACACGCACCTGTGGAGCCAATTCTTTTGCAAGTGATTTTGTAAGTGTCACTAGGCTGCTTTTCGCCATGCAATAAATAGTGTGGTCCTTAATTGGTCTCGCTGCATGGATGTCTACCATGTTAATGATGCAACCTTGGTTTGCTTTGAGCGTTTCGGTTAAGTGCTGGGAAAGAAAAAAAGGCGCTTTGCTATTGCTACCAAATAGATTTTCCCAATCTTTATCGGTACCGCTGCCCATTGGAGTAGGGTAAAACGAGGATGCATTATTAACTAGCACGTTGATCTTGCCGTAAAGGCCTAAGGCCGATTCGGCAAGATTAGTCACCGACTTGGCATCATTTAAATCCGCTTGTATAGCGTGGGCAGAGTTTTCCCTTTTTTGATTAAAACTATTCACTAGCTCTTGAGCCGATGTCAGCGATTGGTTGTAGTGAATGATAATATTGTAGCCATGCTGATGAAGTTCTTTAGATGTTGCTGCGCCAAGTCTTTGTGATGCACCAGTAATTAGGGCAACCCTTGGGTTAGTGTTTTCAGGCATTTCTAAGCTGGCATTATCATTGGTTTGGTTCATTACGGTTGGCTCACATAGTCTTGTTTTACTCTTCTAATTTGAGCAATGCGACGCTTGCGCAGTTCCTCTCCCAAGGCTGCGCCTCTGAGACCGAACTGTTCGATAATATCTCTCGCCTGAACTTTTTGTGTAGCTCGCAAGCAGTCCATCAAGTAATCTGTCTGCGGGTAGTCTCGGTCTTCAAAGCCAGTTCTTCCTTTTGCGTCTGCTTCACAGGCAATTAAGAATGGGGGTAATGAATCTGGGCGTCGCAGGGCATCCAGCGATTCGAGCAAGCGCATCACGGTTGCCGGTTTTAATTCAAAAGCCTTATGGCAATGGGTGTGATACTTCGCTACTAGCGTCGCTAATCGAGCAACGTTTTTTGGAACGCGATATTTTTTATTGAGAGCGTCCGCCAAGTGAGCACTAACGGCCTCGTGACCATGGTGCTTTGGTAATATGTCGGGTGGTGTTTTGCCTTTACCTAAGTCATGGGTAACCACGGCCCAACGGATTTCTAACTGCGTGACTTTATCGCGATTGCTAGATAGTCGAATCGCTTGATCGAGTGCCATCAATGTGTGGATGCCGGTATCAATCTCGGGATGATGCTTCGGTGGTTGTGGGATACCGAATAGATTATCTAAATCCTCAAATAGAATCGCTAAAGCGCCACAGTCTCTTAGCGCCTCGAAATAGGCGGTCGGTGCTGTTTCTAAAAGTGCTCGCTCAGTTTCTTGCCAGACTCTTTCCGGAGTTAAATCCGATAGCTCTCCCATATCGACCATGGTTTTCATCAGCTCACGGGTTTCTTCCGCAATGGTGAAACCTAGGTGGTGATAGCGGGCATAGAAGCGAGCAACGCGTAACACGCGCAGCGGGTCTTCGCTAAAAGCAGCCGACACATGTTTTAGCTGTCGATTAGCCAAATCTTGTTGGCCGCCAAAGGGATCGATGATTGTGCCATCTTCTGACTCTGCCATTGCGTTGATCGTTAAATCACGACGCAGTAGATCATCTTCAAGTGTGACATCTTCACCGGCATAGCATTCGAAACCGGTATAGCCTTTTCCCTGTTTTCGTTCAGTACGAGCAAGTGCATATTCCTCCTTGGTATCTGGGTGAAGGAATACCGGAAAGTCTTTACCAACTTGCGTGTAGCCTTGGGCGATTAGTTGCGACGGATTGGCACCAACAACCACCCAGTCTCGATCTTTAATGGGTAAGTTAAGAAGCTTGTCGCGAACGGCACCGCCGACCAAAAATAAATTCATGTATTTTTACAAACTAAATTAACAAAAAGACAAAATTAATAAAAAAGTCATTGACCCCGTAGGGGATTACTGCTGTTATTATACGCATCAAAAAGATATTGTCTGAATTAATTCCAACAGCCATTAGTGAAACAGATGAAACTTACACAGTTTATCAATTTAGAAAATAACACTGACCAGCTAAGCCTCGTGTCTAGCTCGTTTGTTATTGCTGTTGTGATTAAGGCAGTCGCCAAACTCAAGCCATCTGTCTGTGCGGCACGCTATATGTGGCGCGCGCACAGCGTAAGCGGCTGGAGGCTTGGTTGACGTTATAAAATATCCAAGTTTTGCAAAAGGCCGCAGCGTTAAAAACTGCGGCCTTTTTAGTTTATATGGTCGTAGTTTTAGAGGATGGCGCTGCATTATCTTGTCACAAGGAGGAAGAAGGAGAAAATCATGCCGGTGCTATTGGCATACGCCATCGTTGTTATTGTTTGGTCTACTACGCCCCTGGGCTTAAAGTGGAGTGGTGAAGGTATATCACCTGTCATGGGTGCTTTTGCCCGTATCGCGCTGGCGGCGGCTGGAGGGTGGGTGATCGTAAAGGTAATGCGCTTATCGATTCCATTAAACAAAAGTGCAGTGAAAACCTACCTTTATGGCAACATTGGTGTGTCCTTTGGTTTGATTTCTGTGTATCTAAGCGCAGCCTCTTTGTCATCCGGATTGATCTCTGTGATGTTTGGTTTGTCTCCGATTGTTTCCGCGTTAGTCGCGCGCTTTCTTTTGCCGGATTCAAAATTAAATGTCATGCAGTGGGTGGCAGTTATCATGGGCGTGGCTGGCTTAGCTATCGTTTTTCAAGGTGAATTACATACCGGTACAAACAGCGAGTTGGCGATTGGCTTGGTGCTGATCGGAGTGTTTTGTTTTTGTATCAGTGGCATTTTGATAAAACGTGAAGACGTGGCTATTCATCCACTCACTCAGACAGTGGGCACCTTAATCATGGCGGTACCGATTTATGGTGTAGCCTTGATGCTGTTCGGCGTTGGCGCTGGCGAGCCCACGTTAAGAGCTGTTGCCGCCATTGTTTATCTTGGGTTAGTTGGATCGTTGTTGGGTTTCCTATGTTATTTCTATATTTTGAATAAACTGCAACCCAGTACAGTTGCTCTAGTGACTTTGATGACGCCGGTTTTTGCGATTATGTTGGGTGCTTGGTTAAACAATGAAGCATTAACCGAAAGTTTAATTATCGGTGCCGGCTGTATTTTGTTTGGTTTGGTGATGTTTCAATGGCCAAACCGTGAAGGTAAGCCGGCAATCGCTGACTAGTGTTGGCTTGGTTATTTTGCGATATTGATTGATAAATCATTGATAAAAAGATGCTTACTCGAGTGCTTGTTAAGTGGCAAGCATCCGAGTAATGTCTTTGATTTGGGCCTTATCTTCATGAACAAATTTAAGCCCTTGGAAAGGTGTCGCTTCTGATTTCTTGAATTTTAATTTTTGTGCTGCTGGCATGTCGGTATATTTGGGTGCAGCTTTAATAAGACTAGTATTTAAATACACGTGATAGCGAGCAACAATGACAACGTCGGCTATGTCTGCGGGTGATGAGTGGTCTCTTAGCCATTCATCTTTTGCGGCAGCTGTTTCAATAATGCTTGGTGGCATGTGCCATTTTTTTAAAATTCGCACCGAAAGATCATTACTGTGGCGATCAATGATTTCGTTGAAGAGGTCCCAGTGATAATCGCTTTTAATCTTTTCGCCAAACCTGGAAAGAATAAAATAAGTGCCGACATTTTGGAGTAATCCCGCAAATAGTGCATTCTCTGCTTTAATGCCTTGAGCTTGTTGGCCTATCCATGCTGCGGTAGCGGCGACCTGGGTATCTATATTCCAAATCCTAGTTAGCCGTTGTTGCACTGCTTTGATATCTGATTTGAATAGATTATGAAGGCAGTATGTTAGTACCAAGTTGCTAGTTGTTTCCGCGCCCATTCGGCGTACTGCTACGCTCAGTTGTTCGCAGGGTTCTTGTGATGGATATAAAGCGCTGGAAGCAATTCGAACGATAAGGTTGGCTAGATTTTCATCTCTTTCTAAGACTTCAACCAGGTCCGAGGCACGATAGTTTGGGTCTTGGATTAAATCTCCCAGGCGTGCAGCAACCCCAGGAAATTCTGGCAGCGGGCGTATTCCACGCTTAATGTCCTCAAGGAGTTTGCTGTAGAGCATTTCGACATGTTTGCCGAAATCCTTGCTGTTATTAGTTATACCCATTTTATTTTTTTGGTGTGCTAGCAGTATTGGGTAACTATAGCTTAAATTAAAAGAAAATGAACAGCTTAGCTCAGCATGAGTTGTCTTTCGATGTGAAGAGTGTTTGCCATGGTCTCTGCCCCAATATAGATCGCTCTTATATGATGTACCAAGCGTCGCTCCGCATCTTTCTGCAGTGCATAGGGCATGTTAATAGCAGAAACGCATGTATAAAACATCACATCCAAAATGGCATCAGCTACTAATTCTGGATCGGTTATGTTTCTTTGATGTTTTTTGCTTTCATAGGCTATGAGATCGGTGATCTCGTTCTTGATTAGCTGAAGCTCTTTTTTGATTGCTCTTCTCAGTATTCGGGAGCTGCCCATCGCCTCTCTGGCCAGAACTCTAATGAGTGGGCCATTTTCTCGGAAGTGATCCATAGTCACGTGTACTACTTTCTGAACCATATCCTGTTGCGAATCAGCTTGGGTAAGGCGCGCATCTTTAATGATTTGATGCAGTGCAGCGCTTGCTGCTTTAACCAGTTCTAAGCCCATATCTTCCAAGGTTTCGAAATGCCTATAAAAGGAAGTAGGTGCAATTCCCGCTTCTTTGGCAACTTCTCGCAAGCTTAGCGCAGCTAAGCCTCGGTCCTCATTCATGACTTTAACCGCGGCATTAAGAATGTTTTGCCTGGTTTTTAACTTTTGCTCGGCTCTTGTGCTCATAAATTCTAGGTATAGCGGGGCATAGGATCTGTTAATGGGCTATGTTTCATTAAAACGCTGTAAACAAATATTTCGTAATTGTCTCTCTACAGTCTTATGTAGTTTACATCTGTAAGCTGAAATATCAAGTTAAACAATGGAATGAGCAAAAAGGGGCCTGGTTAACCCAAAATAATTGACAAAAAGCGCCTGTTAGCTCTTGCATTGTCAAAAATGAAGCGTAATATAGCGCACAGATGTTAGCTAAAATGCGCAATTATTTATGGATAGGGTGTTTTTAGTCAAGTTTAGGCTCGAATATCCATGAAAAACTTGGGAAAGCGTGTTTGATAATTTCAATTTGAGCGAACAAGTGTGCCGACTTTTTAGCTCCTTTAAATATGAAAGTTTAAAAGTGAGTTTTTTGAGCCTGATTTTGGGATCGAAACTCATTAAGAAACAAAAGGTTAGGTGGTTCGCGCGTTGTTCCGAGCGAATCGCTTGAAGAAAGTGCTTGGGAAATTCTTGGGATAAGGGAACAACGATGAGGTCCAATTCAGCAACAGCGAGTTATCGCGAACCCATGTCAGTAGTCGATACTGCATGGCTGCGTATGGATTCACCTGAAAACCTTATGGTGATTAACGGTGTATTCCTATTTGAAGAGCATTATGAGCGCGAGCGGTTGGTAGAACTGCTAGAAGAGCGCTTATTGGCTATTCATCGATTTCGTATGCGCCCGGTCGCTAACGGTAATCAGTACTTCTGGGAAGAAGTTCGTAAGCTTGATATGGAATATCACGTAGCCGAGACTGATTTACCAGAAGCGGCCAGTGAAGATGAAGCTTTGCGTAGTTTCGCCAATCAACTGATATCGACAACCTTAGAGGTTGATAGACCTTTATGGCGTTTTTATCGTATTGATCGTTTCAAGGAAGGAACGGCGGTTCTATTTCAGATTCATCACAGCTATGCCGATGGTATCGCATTGATGTCGGTTTTGGATGCCATTGCAGATAATTCTGTGTTGCAAAGCTCTCCGGCTGCACGTGCCAGTGCACCATCAAAAGTAACAGCCACTAACCCTTTATTGAAGAGTCTTCAATCGGCTGTCTTCGGTGTAGGTTTTGGTCTTGGCTGGTTATATGAGGCAACTAAAGTTCTGTTGCTGCCAGCTGATTCAAAAACCGCCTTTAAAAAACCTTTAACCACACAAAAGCAGGTTGCTTGGGCGCCTTCTCTGGATGTGGATGAGGTTAAGAAGGTGGGCAAAGCGATGGGGTGTACTATCAACGACGTTCTTCTTGGATGCGTTGCTGGTAGTTTAAGGAACAACTTGATCGAACAGGGGGATCAGGTTGATGGGGTAAAGGTGCGGGCAACTGTGCCGGTTAATCTTCGTCCTCTTTCTGAGGCAATGAACTTGGGCAATCAATTTGGCTTGGTTTATTTGGATTTGCCTGTGGGAGAGGCGGATTCTTTAAATCGAGTTAAACAAGTTCGCAAAACCATGTCTAAACTTAAGAACGGTATTCAGGCTTACATGTCTTATAGCGTGTTGGCGATCTTAGGTTTCTTTCCACTGGCCTTTCAGCGTGCCGCTTTGAATTTTTTTAGTCATAAAGCGTCTGCCGTGATGACCAATGTACCGGGGCCTACGGAACCGGTGCTAATGAAAGGCTCTAAACTTGCTAAGCCCATGTTCTGGGTGCCTCAATCTGGCGAAATTGGAATTGGTGTCAGCATTTTAAGCTACAACAACAAGGTTGAGTTTGGATTGATAGCGGATACGGCTTTGGTGAAAGATCCGCAGCAAGTGGTCGATGGTTTTATAGAAGAGTACCAACAGCTGCGAAAGCGTGTACTTGAGGGAGGCGCGGTTTCGGCAGATTTGGTTTCTTCTGCACAACATTGAGTTTTTGTTTTTTAGCATACTTTTTTGCAAATCTTGGGAATTTATGAGGTAAATGTATGAGCTACTTTGTGACGGGTGCTACGGGTTTTATTGGTCGCTATTTAATGCAAAATTTGGTGAAGCGAGAAGGCACGATTTACGTTTTAATTCGTGAACAGTCTTTAGATAAGCTTCCTAAATTGCGTGAGGAGTTGGGTGTCGATGAATCCCGCGTTGTTGGGATTGCTGGAGATCTAACTCAGCCTTGTTTAGGAATTTCAGGCGAAGATATTGCCAAGCTAAAAGGCAGTATTAAGCACTTCTTCCACTTGGCGGCCATTTACGATTTGTCCGCTGACGAAGAGTCTCAAGTCCAAGCTAATATGGAAGGCACCAAAGGCGCTGTAAAAGCTGCAGAAGCTATGGCTGCAGGTTGCTTCCATCACACAAGTTCTATTGCTGCTGCTGGCATGTACCGCGGTGTATTCCGCGAAGATATGTTTGAAGAAGCGGAAAATCTAGATGATCCCTACTTGCGAACTAAGCATGACTCTGAAGGTTATGTGCGTAAGAAATGTAAAGTGCCTTATCGCATCTATCGACCAGCAATGGTGGTTGGCCATTCAGAAACAGGTGAAATGGATAAGATCGATGGACCTTACTATTTCTTCACCATGATTAAAAAGTTGCGTCAGTTATTGCCACCTTGGGCGCCGGTTGTCGGTATTGAGGGTGGGCGCTTTAACATGGTGCCAGTGGATTATGTTGTTAATGCCATGGATTTCTTGGCCCACAAAGATGACTTGGACGGCCGTTGCTTCCATTTAATCGATCAAACTCATTATCAAGTGGGTGAAGTAGTGAACATGTTTGCTCGTGCTGGCCATGCACCGCAAATGACCATGCGTGTGGATACCCGTATGTTTGGCTTTGTACCTCCGTTTGTGCGCCAAACTTTGTCAACGCTGCCACCTGTTAAGCGCATGATGAATACGGTTCTTAACGACTTGGGTATTCCTCAAGAAGTTATGAAGTTCACCAAGTACTTTACCAAGTTCGATGACCGTGAAGCACGTGCAGAATTGGAAGGTTCTGGTATCGAATGTCCTAACTTAGAAGATTACGCTTGGAAGTTATGGGATTACTGGGAACGTAATATGGATCCTGACCTATTTATCGATCGCTCTTTAGAAGGTCGTGTCGGTGAAAAGGTTGTTGTAGTAACGGGTGCAACTTCCGGTATTGGTAAAGCGACTGCGCTTAAATTGGCCGAGTCTGGAGCTAAGATTGTACTTGCTGCGCGAACAGTAGAAAAACTTGATGAGACCAAAGCGCAGATTGAAGAGCTGGGTGGGCAAGCTTTTCCTTATAGCGTAGATATTTCAGATATTGCTGACTGTGATCGCTTTGCACAAAAAGTATTGGAAGACTTTGGTCACGTAGATGTATTAGTGAATAACGCCGGTCGTTCAATCCGTCGTTCTATTAATTTGTCTTATGATCGTTTCCATGATTTTGAGCGTACTATGCAGTTAAACTATTTTGGTGCTCTGCGCTTAATCATGAATTTCTTGCCTGGGATGGAAGAGCGTAAGTCTGGTCATATTATCAATATTTCTTCTATTGGTACTTTAACGTTACCAGCCAGATTCAGTGCTTATGTGGCGTCTAAGTCTGCGCTTGATGCATTTTCCCGTTGTGCTGCTTCTGAATATTCAGACTGCAACGTGCACTTCACAACGATCAATATGCCTTTGGTTAGAACACCAATGATTGCGCCCACGAAAATTTATGAGCATGTTCCGACCATTAGTCCTGAAGAAGCTGCTGAAATGGTTTGCGATGCCATTATTCATCGTCAAAAGCGTATCGCTACTAAGCTTGGCGTATTCGGGCAAGTGATTCACGCGCTCACGCCCAAATTTGCTGAAATCGTTATTAATACTGGATTCCGAATGTTCCCAGATTCTGCTGCTGCGAAAGGTGATACATCGAAAGAAAAGAGTGCTCCGCAAGTGTCTCCGGAACAAATGGCCTTTGCATATTTAATGCGAGGTATTCACTGGTAAAAAGTGTTGTTGCAACTCTCTCCCGAGAAGAGCATTTGGCGCAATTCAGTTGAATTGCGCCTTTTTTTCGAAGAGATTTTTTAAGGGGCGGGGGAATAAATTGGGGCATTGTTTAAACGAAAAACGCCATTCTCAACTTTGTAATAGTCGCCATAATTATCTTTTTGGCTAAAGCTAAGATTTACATTGCCCGCAACCCATTGATCGTTGATTTCTTTGATAGTCACGATGTTGGCAAACTCTTTTAAGCCTTCCAAAGGTTTACCATTAAACCAGGCTTTGATATCGCTTGATTTCACATGGTACGTGCCAGGGCCATCAAACAGTTTTATTTTTAGATTCAGTTTTAGGTCGCCAGACCGAGTTTCCAATACTAAGTAATCATTAAATAACGATGTCTGCTTTTTCCAAGTACCGGTGCGTAGTGCTTGAGAAAGTTTCAGCGTTTCAAAGTTATGATTAAATAAGATATCTGATCGTTCCTGGGCCAGATCATCTGAAGAATAATTTGGCTCTAACTGTTTCTTCTCAGTTTCTAGCGCTGCTACAAATGAGCTTTTGTCAGAACTGTCTTCATCCTGCGTTGCAATAATTTTTGCTGGTGCGACGGAAGTTGTTTCTGCGGCTGCGATCGCTTCTGCAACGGGAGCCTTGGGTGGCTCGCTGTTTACGACTAGATCGGTTTGCTCTTCGTTTAGGTAACTTGGAATAACGGCATACGCAACTTGAATACCGTTTTCATAGGAGCAAAGCGCTTGTTCTTTGGGTTTAAAGCAGGTGCCATCGCCATGTGGTTTACCTTTTTTAAAGGTGCCCTTGTAGCGCAGACCATTATTATAGGTAATAGCGCCAGAACCTGATGCAACGCCATCTTCAAAAGAACCAACGAAAAGGTTGCCATTGTTGTAGCGTAGTTTACCCATTCCGTGGCGCTTACCATGATCCCATTGGCCATCGTAAAAATCGCCGTTGTTATAGGTAAAAGAGCCTTGCCCGTGGGGCAGTCCTAACATGACAGCGCCATCATAGGTACCAGCTTCCTTGAAGCTAAAGGTGCCTAAGCCATTAGGAGAATCGTTGCGCCAATCGCCTTTGTAGGTGGTGCCATCTGGGTAGGTGAACAAACCTTTGCCATGCTGGTTGCCTTTAACGAAGTCGCCTTCATAAACGCTGCTATCAACATAGGTCTTTTTACCGTAACCGTGTGGAAGATCGTTTTTCCACTGGCCCTGGTATTGATCCCCATTGGCCCAGCTCATTGAGCCTTCGCCGTTGCGCTCGCCGTCGCTGAGCTGCCCTTTGTACTGCGAGCCATCGGAATAGTTAATTACCTGAATGGTGGTCGCAAAACTTGCTGATGTTGCCATCAAACCTGGGGCTGTGAGGGTTAAAAGAGTCGCTGCTTTAAGTAATTTTTTATTTATA
>JAKSAW010000773.1 GCA_022361455.1 Pseudomonadales bacterium
CTTGAGCGACTTAAAGACCGTAGAATTGAACGCAAACCTCGGGAAATAGACGCTAATAAAAGCGTCTTAATTGTAGAAGATGATCGTACAAATCAGCTCTTATTAAAAAGCATGTTAAAGAAAGCAAAGATAACCAATATAGATATCGCAAATAACGGGGCCGAAGGCGTTGACATGACAACATCAACCCATTATGACCTTATTCTTATGGATTGCCAAATGCCAATTATGGATGGGCTTGAAGCAACAAGACAGATACGCTCAAGTAACAATCCTTGTAGTGAGTCTTATATTATTGCAGTTACAGCCAACGTCATGTCTGGAGATAGAGAACGCTGTTTAGAATCGGGAATGAACCATTACATTAAGAAACCGATAAAATATCCCGAACTAAAATCCATCCTAAAGCACTTTGTATCAAAACAGCAATGTTAAAACATCCAGTTTTGGTATTCTGATCTTTTAGGATGATACGATGCCACGTTTCGTATTTTTACTCTGCCGTTATCGAACGGCATTTCAACATGAATAAAACCCCAATCTATATTAAGTCGTTCTAAAAATCGCCTATTTAAAGACATATAGGAAAAGCTATAACTAGCAAATGATTCGCTAGTTATTAGTAAAGGCTTATCCTCAGTGGCTACAATAAGACGTGGTTCCAATTGCCATGATATTACACGCACAAGGGGATTACTCTCCTGACATTTCTCAATATTCGCATTATTTACCACACCATCAGTTGCAATGTAACCAACACCAGCCAATGGAATTAAAGCAAAACCTATCGATAGTTTAGATTTCATAAGAAAAACTCACCCCACCCACAGTCAAAGTATTTAAGTTTAGGCGGGTCTACGGCGGCGCTAACATTAATACTAGATTTCAATCAAATTAATTTTCGTTTACTTTTTTAATAAATACACTGATTTTGGGAGCTTGAAAGAAAAGGGTAAACAAAACCACACCGTAGACTATGGATTGAATCGTATACCAACTTTCAATATCCACAGGGAGTGATAAGGCCAGCGCTAGAGAAACAGCCCCTCGCAATCCACCCCATAGCAACACAGGTTTATACGATTCGGGCAAGCGCTCAATTTTGAACATTTTCATAACTAACGGCAATGACATATAGATAGTAAAAAACCGAGCCACTATCGCCGCACCAATTCCGAACAACATTGCCAGCCAATGACTAGTGAACATATCAATATTTATTGTAACCCCAACCAATATAAAAATAAGAGCATTGCAAATATTTGCCCCAACTTTCCAAAGCTCTCCTGTCGTCCGATTTTTTGATGGAGCGTCAGATAGACCGTTAGCTCCCAAGATTAAACCTGCACATAGCAGAGCAACAATGCCTGATAAATGTAGAAGTGATTCAGCAACGTAAAAGGTTGTTGTAGCCACTATGATACTGACGATTGGAAAATTGCTAGGCAGGGATACTTTCCGATTAATCCCAACACCAATCATCCCAAAACCAGCGCCAACCAATCCACCCCCTAAGAAAGTCTTGATAAAAGTCCACAAGGAATCAAACGCATCAAAATTTGCGTCAGAATCAAGCATCAAGCTGACAATTAATGTAAACAGAACGACAGCAGTTGCATCATTAAAAAGGCTCTCTCCCTCGAGCAATACCGTTAGACGTTCCGGCGCTCCAAGCTTATTGAACAGTGCAACAACAGCCACCGGATCAGTTGCGGATACAATCACACCTGTAAGCAAGGCAGCAATAAACGGGAAAGCGCTAGGATAGTCAATTACAAAATATAATAGTAATCCAGTAATAATCGCAGATATCACCATGGCCGGAATCGCGAGAAAAAGAACTGAACCTAAATTTTTCAGTAGCACTTTTTCATGCATATTATATGCAGATTCAAACACTAAAACAGGAACAAAAACATGGAGAACTAGATCGTTGAAACTGTACCAACGCAGACCGGTATCGACACCAATGTACACAAGGGCTTCGCTACCCAAGAAGCCCACGACAACCAAAACGGCCGTGATAGGAATATTTATCTTCTCTGCGAGCGGTTCAATTATAATGGCGATGAAAAGCATCGCCATAAAAACGATAAGTATATCCATTGATATTTTTACCTAGGATATCAGTCTTTTATTAGCCGTTTCTTAACCCAATAATCAAAACTCAGATACTTCCCTGCACCTATGAAAAACAGAGTTAAAAGCATAATGAAATACGTCACAGCAAACTCTATTCCGTTATTTAGTACGACATAATTACCACTACTAGTTAGCCACTCATAGTTACCATTTTCACGTAAAATAGACTTCGCTCTTTGTAATTTTTCTGCGGACTCCATAACTCGCTCATTGGCCATTGGCGCACCTGGATCAGCGATCGCTTGCCATCCGAATTCCCAATGTACCGAAAAAGCCGCAACAACCATCGTGAACATAAGCGGTAACGCGAACCACCGAAGAGCGATACCAAAAAGAAGCGATATAGCACCTAAGATCTCGGTCCAGGTGGCTAGAAAGGCCAACACTAAAGGAAATGGGAGACCTAATCCCCAATCAGGATTACCAAACCATTCTACCGTGCTATCGAAGCTTGACCATTTCTTTGTTCCAGCCATCCAAAATACAGGTACTAAGTAAATTCGTAACGCGATTGGCGCCAAAAAGTCTATTTGCTTGGTTAGCTCGAGTAAGCCATATAATTTAGTTAATAACGCTTTCATTTGTCATCCTATATTTTTGACTTTAATAAATTCTGGATTCACCGTTGGTGTGGGTATAGCTTCTATGCTTTCACCACTTTATATATCCGAAGTTTCACCAGGCAAGGTCAGGGGAAGAATGGTTGCGCTATATCAACTAGCAATTGCCATAGGTATATTATTCGCCTATTTTTCCAATGCCTGGCTGCTACAAACC
>JAKSAW010000701.1 GCA_022361455.1 Pseudomonadales bacterium
CTGGCGTACAACTGTAATAGGCGGGAGTAACAACTAATGGATTCAACAATTATTGTCGGTGTTGCGATGTTCACCGCCATTGTATTGGCATTAGTGGTGATCATCTTGGTTGCTCGCTCACGTCTTGTGAGCACGGGTAACGTGCATATCGGAATTAACGGTGATGCAGACAAAGCCATTGATGCACCAGCTGGTGGAAAACTATTAACTACATTGGCAGATCAAGGCATTTTCGTATCCTCTGCCTGTGGTGGTGGTGGAACCTGTGCTCAGTGTAAGCTTATCGTGAAAGAGGGTGGTGGAGATATTCTTCCTACCGAAGCTTCGCACTTTACACCGCGTGAAGTGAAAGAAGGATGGCGCTTATCGTGTCAGGTTGCTGTTAAGCAAGACATGGAAGTGGAAATGGATGAAGCTTTCTTTGGTGTTAAAAAGTGGGAGACTACGGTTAGTTCTAACCACAACCAAGCAACCTTCATCAAAGAACTTGTATTGGACCTTCCCGAAGGCGAAGACGTTAACTTCCGTGCAGGTGGCTACGTTCAGCTTGAATGTCCTCCACACAAAGTATTCTTCAAAGACTTTGATGTTGAAGAAGAATACCGTGGCGATTGGGAGCGTTTTGGGTTCTTTAATCTTGAGTCAGAAGTTAAAGAAGACGTTATCCGTGCATACTCCATGGCGAACTACCCAGAAGAGAAAGGTCTTCTTAAGTTCAACATTCGTATTGCAACACCTCCTCCAGGCTCTCAAGGTATCCCACCAGGACAAATGTCTTCTTGGGTATTTAACCTTAAGCCAGGCGACAAGGTAACGGTATATGGACCATTCGGTGAGTTCTTCGCGAAAGATACTGACAACGAAATGGTATTTATCGGTGGTGGTGCTGGTATGGCGCCAATGCGTTCGCACATCTTCGATCAGCTTAAGCGTATTAAAACAAACCGTAAGGTTTCGTTCTGGTACGGCGCACGTTCTCTACGTGAGTTGTTCTATAAAGATGAATACGACATGCTTGCCGAAGAAAACGAA
>JAKSAW010000605.1 GCA_022361455.1 Pseudomonadales bacterium
CAAAGGGAAGGGGAGAGGCTTTCGCTGCTTGCGTTTGCGCTCGTTGAATTTAGGGCCGGCATGATTGCCGCGCATGAAGATGCCTCGGCCTAAACGGCTGCCGCGCGCGGAGGTGTCGATCCAGGAGACCGTGTATACATCTTTGGCTTCCGATTCCGCGTTCAAGGCCGCGAATTGGGAAATATGGTCGAACCGAATATTCTCCACTTCGATAAAGGGATTGTGGATGGGAATCATCTGGAACTCGACCCATGTGATCAGACCGGTAAGGCCCAATCCGCCGATGGTAGCCGCGAAGAAATCACTGTTCTCAGTCTCTGAACACAGCATGCGTCGGCCGGCACTACGTAATAATTCAAAGCGGGTCACATGACAGCCGAAACTGCCTGCTACATGATGGTTCTTGCCGTGAATATCATTGGCTACCGCGCCGCCCACGGTGATGAACCGGGTACCGGGTGTCACGGGAAGGAACCAGCCGCGAGGAACCGCGAAGTCAAGGATCGCTTGAAAACTTACCCCGGCTTCGCAGCACATCAAACCGGTTTCCTGGTCGAAAGCGATGAGTCTATCTAAGGCGGTAGTATGTAATAAGGTGCCGCCGTCATTGAGGCAACTATCACCGTAACTGCGGCCAAGGCCCCGTGGTAATAAACTGGATTTCTCCACGGGAAGCGGGTCATGAGTCCAAAAGGCGTATCTGTCGGTTTGTTCAGCCTTTGGATAGCGGCCCCAGGATTCCGAAGAGTTCACCCCACAACTCCTATACCGCTGCCATCAACAGACCCAGGGAAAGCAGACCGACCAGGTAACTGGCTTTGTCTTTAAAGGCATAAATAATGGGATCCTCATTCATGCCGCCGCGACGAGCGATCAGCCAGACTCTGCTGATCCAGTAAAGCAGGAGCGGCGCGATCAGCCAGAGCATCGCGGGGTTTGTGTAGAACACCGAAACTTTGGGGCTGTTGATATAAAGAGCAAAGACCAGTACCGCGATATAACCCGCAACGATTCCGAAGACCGCCAGTTGAGATGCATCTTCTACCTGATAACCTCGGCCAGGTGCGGTATGTCCCCCTCGTTCTTGGA
>JAKSAW010000226.1 GCA_022361455.1 Pseudomonadales bacterium
CCTATATTTCTCCTGAGCAAACAGGAAGGATGAATCGCGCGCTCGATTATCGGACGGACTTCTATACACTTGGAGTGACCTTTTACCACCTATTAACTGGTGTCTTGCCTTTTGAGGCGGAAGATGCACTGGGTTTGGTGCATGCGCATATTGCACGAAACCCTGAACCTGTCTGTAACCTTCGAGAGGACGTGCCAGAAGTTATATCGCAGATAATCGATAAACTATTGAAGAAAACAGCAGAGGAAAGATATCAAAGTGCGTTGGGCTTAAGTAAGGATTTGCAGCGCTGCAGGCGTTCAATTGCAATGAATCAGCCGTTACCTGCATTTCCCTTGGGGATGGATGATATTTCTGATCGCTTTCAGGTACCCCAACGGTTGTATGGACGAGATAAAGAAGTAAAACTCCTTATGTCGCAGTTTTTTCAGGCGACCAGTGGTAATCCAAAGATGCTAGCCATCGCAGGTTATTCTGGAATCGGAAAATCTGCACTTGTTCACGAAGTACATAAACCTATAGCAGCACATAATGGGCTGTTTGCCTCTGGTAAGTTTGATCAATTCCAGCGTAACGTTCCCTATTCGGCTTTGCAGCAGGCACTTAAAGTGTGGTTACAACATACGCTTTCCTTGTCTGATAGAAAACTCGATGAGTTGAGAAGCCAACTTAATCTAGAGCTCGGTATTAACTCCAGAGTTTTGATTGATTTTATGCCTGATTTCCAGTGGGTGTTAGGCGATTTGCCAGAGGTTGCGGATCTGGGTGCAGATGAAACTAAAAATCGCTTTCATACTGTTTTTCAAAAGTTCATAAAATTTATTACTCAAAAGCGCCCCTTGGTTATTTTTATAGATGATATCCAATGGGCTGATAGAGGTACCCTGGATTTACTGCCGTTGTTGATGAGTGAAGAGGGCTGTCGTTTGTTGGTTGTAGTAGCTTATCGAGACAATGAAGTCGATAGCACTCATCCGGCCATGAAAACGCTGAAGCAAATCAATGAATCGAGCATCACTGCTGGCGAGTTAAGTTGGGTTAATTTAGGACCACTAGATCACAGCCAAGTAAGAGATTTACTGCAAGATGCTTTGTATCGACCAAGTGAGGAAGTTGAGGCCCTCGCAGAGTTAGTGCATAAGAAAACGGCTGGCAATCCATTTTTTGTTGGTGAGTTTCTAAAAACTCTTTATACAGAGGGGTTGCTAAACTTTGATCTAGTTCAGCAAAGATGGTGTTGGAATCTAAATGATATAGAGGAAAAAGGAATTACCGACAACGTTGTCGAATTGATGCTTGGTAAAATGGATTTATTACCTAAAGAAACTCAAGAATTAATTCAACTTGCTGCATGTGTAGGGAGCCGCTTTGATCTAGAAATGCTTGCCCTGGTGGCAGGTAAACCATTAGTTGAAGTTACACGTTTGATATGGCCAGCTCTTAAGGACGGATTGCTACTGCAAGACGGTGGTGATTGGTTTTTAGGTATGGTCCATCAATCAAAAAATGTTGAGACCTATTTAGGAGAAGAAGGGCAGCTTCTATCACAATCTTCGCCACTATCGCCTCATTGCAGATTTCTGCATGATAGGATGTTGCAGGCTGCATACCAGTCAATGACTAGAGAAAAACGCAGGGCAACACATTTGAGAATTGGTCGTTTCTTATTAAGGAGTAAGCGCGGAAACCTAACAGACCAAGAGCGATTTTCTATAGTTGAACAGCTTAATCAAGGCCGTAGCTTGATAACAGACTCAAGTGAAAGGGTTGGCTTAGTTGGCTTGAATTTGCAAGCGGCACAACGAGCCCAGGCCGCTAGCGTTTGGCAAGCTGCTGCGGATTATAGTGCAGTTGGTATAGAGCTACTAGACCATAATTCTTGGCAAGAAAGATATGATGTTTCTCGTTCTCTTTATCACATTAAGGCGGAGTGTGAGTATCTAAATGGTAGCCCCGAAGAATCTGATAAATATTACTCGGTTTTATTTGGGCATCTCAAAGAAGAATTTATAAAAGCTGAGATTTTTGCCTCCAGGCTTATTCAAACTATAGGACGTGGCCAGTGGGAGCAGGGGATCGAGTATGCTTTGCAGGGTCTAAGCTTTACCGGCATAGAGTTGGCCCCCACAGATAGCCAGCTGTTAGAAGACTACCAACTGGAACGTAGTATATTAAGTACTTCATTGGATAAGGTTGGTATCGATGCTTTTTGTGATTTACCAGAAATGACTGATCCCAAGCTGCTTATTGCTATGAGAATTTTGCCGAATTTATGCCAATGCGCAGCTATTCTTGGTAACAATATTTTAAGAGATTACTGTGCTGTAAAAGGAACGAATTTAATTCTTTCTCATGGTAAAACAGATCTTGCCGCAATACATCTTGCCTGTTATGCGTATTATTTAAGGATATATAATAGCCTGGATGAGGCGCATGCCATTGCCGTTCAGGCGCGGAAAGTTGCTGAAAGCTATGAGCATTGTAGAGAAGTCGCAAATTGCTATAACACCTTAGCTACCACAGTATGGTATTTGAAATCGCCTTTTTCCGAATGCATTGACTTAAACATGGAGGGCATGAGGCTAGGTCTAGAAAATGGTGAAGTTGCTCGCGTCGCGATGAACTATTGCAACACCTTGTTTTCTCAGGTGGCTCAAGGTGATAATTTACTTAAGGTACGATCGAACGCTAAAGATATTCGGGCCGCACTACTCAAAAAATCAGTGTTTCATCCCGCCGCTAATTTCTTTTATTTATATGCGAATAGCTTGATTGGGGATGATGATAATTTGTCTCACGCTCTGGATGATGAGAAGCTGGGAGATGACCTAGCAAAGATTAAGCCCACGTTTCATTATGTATATTTGCTGCACTTTCGAACTGCTCTTGCATTCTGGTGTGATGATTTTGATTGGTCCCTAGATAGTGCACGTAAAACCAAAGCTTTATGGAGTATGTTGCCTAGTTTTAGTTTGGAAGTCGATCATCAGTTGATGTACGGAATGCTCTTGGCTAGAAATTATGAGTTACTAAGCGAAGAGGAAAAGACTGATTTATTGGAGTGCGAGAACACTTTAAGATTATTTTCTGAAGTTTATGAAGAAAACTTTCTACATAAATACTTAGTCTTTTGTGCTGAAGCGTCTCGTTTTCAAGGTAAACCAATGGAAGAGTCTTGTGCCCTTTATAGAGATGCAATAAAAAACGCGGCAGACAACGGATTTATTCAATATCAGGCACTAGCTAATGAACTGTTTGCTGAGTTTTGGCTTAATAAAGGCTTTGATGTATTGGCTGAGCCTTATGTGCGGGAAGCACTTTATTTATATCAAGCGTGGGGATGTTCAGTAAAGGTTTCTCGGCTTCGAGAGAAGTACTCTCAATTATTGGAAGTCTCGCAAAAACGCGTTCAGCGTACTTTTTCAAGATCCGAAACTATGAGTGCTAGGGTTGGACAGACCCTAGATATGGCTTCTGTTATGAAGTCTGCTCAATTGATTTCTAGTGAATTACGTTTGCCAAAGCTCGCTGCAAGAGTGCTGCAGGTGATAGTTGAGTGCGCAGGGGCTAGTTCAGCGGCACTCATTACGCAAAACAATAATATAGTAAAGATTGAAGCCACGGTCGACGAGAACAACGATATTATCATTCCAGATGATTCACTTGAATTAGAACAATACGATAATTTGCCAGCCAATATTATTAGTTACGTATTGCGTAGTGATGAAACAGTGAACTTTGGTGATGTTCTGGGGGAACGGGCGTTTATTGATGACCCTTACATTATGTCTCGCCAGCCAAAATCTGTTCTTTGTATGCCCGTAGATTATAGAGATAATACCATCGGTGCTCTATATCTTGAAAACAGCTTGAGCATTGATGCTTTCACATCTGATCGGCTTGATGTCATTAAGCTTCTATTATCACAATCTGCCATATCGTTTGAAAATGCCCGACTTTTCAGCGAAGTAAAAACACTTAATCAAACATTAGAGAAAAAAGTAGAGCAACGAACTAGGGACCTAGGTCTAGCTAATGATAATTTGAATCAAGCGGTAAGAGATCTGAAGCTTGCGAATGAAGAGCTGAATGCATTTAGTTATAGTGTTTCTCATGATTTGCGATCGCCGCTCAGGGGGCTAAAAGGTTTTAGTAAAATATTAAAGGATGAGTATAGTGATTTGCTTGGCGATTCTGGTGGTCATTTGCTGGATCGTATTATTAAAAGTAGTAACAAGATGTCGGATCTTATTGATGGACTGTTAGAGTTATCCAGGACTCAACGTAGAGAGATAACTATTACTGATGTTGATCTTTCCGAGTTAGTGGAAGATTTATTTCTGGAAATTCGTGATCAGTTTCCTCGCAGGCAGGTAAAAACTATATGCGCAAGTGGTTGTCATGCTAGAGCAGATGAGCGCATGATTTACTCTGTGATGGAAAACTTAATTAATAATGCTTGGAAGTACTCAAGTAAAAAGGAACACGCGATAGTTGAATTCGGTGTTTTGAAAAAGGAAGAGCAGTATCTACCCAAGGGGATAGGACTATTACCGGAACGCATTCTGGCGAATGAGGAAGTATTTTTTGTTAAAGATAACGGTGCCGGCTTTGATATGGAGCATGCCGATGCATTGTTTTCCACATTCCAGCGACTCCATTCAGATAAGCAATTTCCGGGTACGGGTATAGGTTTGGCGACAGTTAAGAGAATTATTGAAAAGCATGGAGGCAATATTTGGGTGACCGCCCAAGAAGATAAAGGAGCTACGTTTTACTTTACTTTGCCTAGCTAATATCCATCAAATAGTCCCCTCCTTACTTTTTGGTCCATTTGTTTTTTGTTCTGTAGGGTGATTCAGTGAGAGAAACAATTACTAGTGGTGTGATAGCTAAAGAATCTCCAGTTTCAATTGGTCAGCGAGCTCTATGGTTTGTGCATCAGTATTATCCCGATGTGGGCGTTTATAACGTTGAGTATTCTTGGTTTGTTCCAGACGATTTGGATGAACGAATACTTGAGCAATCGATACACTATTTAGTTCAACGGCATGAGACATTAAGAACAACATTTACATTAAAGGATGGTCATCCTATAAGAAGAATTTTGGAAAAATGGGAGCCACCTTTAGAGATAATTGATGTTGGCTCTGCTGATGATATGATGATAAATGATCATTGCATAACCGCAGAAGTCAGAAAACCTTTTGATCTTTCGATTTCTCCTCCCAAACGATACATCCTCTTTAAAAGAAGCAAAGGAAAGCGCGTTTTTTCAATAATTCTTCATCATATCTTAATGGACTTGAGAACCATAATGATGTGGATGAACGAGCTTAGGATGGTTTACGGATGTTTCTCCAAGAGTTTGATGCCAAAGTTACCCGAGATAACGGCAACATTTGATGGATATAATTTAGCTCAAAAAGCTTATCTAAAAAGTACAAAAGGCCAGGATGATGAGGCCTATTGGATGAATAGGTTAAAAGACTATTCTCCAAATTTAGAAATTCCCGGTGATCTTAAAAGTTCTGAGAACAACCAGTGTACTACTTTGTATTTATCAGGTGTTATACCAAATAAGCTAGCCAATCAATACTTAGAATTTGGTAAGTCTATAGGGATCTCTCCATATGAGTTAATGTTTGCAAGCTATTTCTTATTGCTACATAAATTAACAGGCAAAAATAGTATCACTTTAGGTACCCCTAGCGCTGGTCGTAGTGAAGAGTTTGGTGAAATCTATGGCTGTTTTGTTAACACAATTTTAATGAATGTGGATATAGATCCCACCAATTCTACTCAAGTTGCCCTACAAGCGCTGGCCAGATCCATCCGAGAAGGATTACAGCACCGTGACTATCCGACACCACTGTTAGCGGAAAAGCTTAGTTATGATAGAAGTGACAGCAGTGGAACTATGTTTCAAGGTGCTTTTATTTGGGAAAATGCGAATAGCTTTTACAATCGAGACATGCCTATCGTTTCCTGGAAAGATGGATGTCGGTACTGGAACATGAACTCCATGGGGGTGTGGGACAGAGTTCCTAGATATCAACAAATTGATGATATTTTATTATCTTTTAAGATCTATAAATTTAAAGATAGTCTTCATTGGGGAGTTGAGTATAACTCTGATGTGGTAGACAAGGAATTTGTTGAAGATCTTTACGAATCCTATGAAGAGCTTATCAAGGGAATACTAGCTAAACCTAACATTCCGTTTTTTCAGCAGTCAGTATTAAGCGAGTCGAAAGCCAAATGGTTGCTAGTTCATTCCCAAGGCACAAAATCGATCTACAAACCACTTACATTTATTGAGCTGTTTACTAATCAAGCTATAGAAAGTCCAGACTCAGTTGCGGTTACCTACCTACACTATGAAATCTCATACAGAGAAATCAATGAGAGGGCGAATCAGTTAGCGCATAAGCTAATAGAGGCTGGAGTAGGGCCAAATGATATTGTTGGCGTTTCAATAAAGCGTTCAATCGATTTGATTGTTGGTATTTTGGGTATTCTAAAGTCTGGAGCAGCCTATCTGCCCTTAGACCGAGATTACCCCAAGGATCGATTGAAGTATATCGCTAACGATGCAAGGGTATTGGCTATTATTGGTGATACAGATGAGGTGTTGAGCTTATACGAAAGAGAGGATTGTTTTAAATTGCTGTTTAGCTCAAGTGAGGTTGTGTCTGCTTACCCAGTAGTCGAGCCAGATATTAACAGATCTATTCATGATTTAGCCTATGTGATTTACACGTCAGGATCTACCGGAAAACCAAAAGGTGTTCAGCTGGCTTATAAAGGGCTGAGTGCAATGATCCATGCTCAGCAACAGACATTTAATCTAGAAGAAAGTAACAATATTCTCCAATTTGCTTCGATCAATTTTGATGCATCTGTATTTGAGATAGTGATGGCTTTGGCAAATGGTAAGACGTTACATATGTCGGCCAAAGAGCAATTACTGGGCGAGGGTCTAATTCAGTTTGTTCGAGAAAAGCAAATCAATTGGTGTGTTTTACCTCCTGCTATTTTGGCTACCCTCGATCCAGGGAAAATTGAGAATCTTAAAACGGTAATAACAGCCGGTGACAACTGTACCAGGGAAATTTCCTCCCGCTGGGCTGAAGGGAGGGATTTTTATAATGCCTACGGTCCTACGGAAGCAACTGTCTGGTCAACTATCACCAAACTTGAGCCAAATTCTAAGATTACAATTGGTTCGGCGATTCCGAATACAGAAACTTTCATATTAGATAAGTATTTACAGTTGGTCCCTGTTGGCGTTCCGGGAGAGTTGTATATTGGTGGCGATGGATTAGCGTTAGGTTATTTGAATAGACCTGACTTAACTAGCGAACGCTTTATTTTGAATCCTTTTGTTCAAGAAGGAAACAAAAGACTCTACAAAACTGGAGATTTGGTTCGCTTTTTATCTGATGGGACGATAGAGTTTCTTGGACGTATCGATCACCAGGTCAAAATTCGTGGATATAGAATTGAACTTGGTGAAATTAATGAAAACTTGCTGAAGCATCCCGCAGTGCATGATTCTTTAGTCGTTGCGAGAACCGACATTGCTGGAGCGAGTAAAGAAGCTCCTCTATTGGTTGCTTATGTTGTACGCAATGCCTCTGAGAGCTTAACCGTCGATCAATTAAGGGATCATCTAAAAGATGAATTGCCTGACTATATGGTACCTTCAGCGTACTCAATATTGGATGCATTCCCACTGACTCCAAACGGAAAAGTAGATACTAAAGCACTACCAATACCTGAAAGGAAGGTTAAAAAAGATCGAGCCCATGTCCAAGAACCAAGAAATGAGATTGAACGAATATTAGCGGAAACCTGGGAAGAGTGCTTGGGTATCAAACATATCAGTATTTCAGAGAATTTCTTCGATCTAGGAGGGCACTCTCTGTTAATGGCACAAGTTTACTCAAAGCTGCCTGATATATTCAGAGAAAAATTAACAATCGTTGACTTATTTGCCTATCCAACGATTCAGGCGTTAGCTCATTTTATAGAAGATGATGTTGAAGAGGACGAGTTTTATTTAGAACAAGATGATCATGCTGAGCGTTTAAGGTTACGCCGCCGCTTGATGGAAAGCTTAAGTGGGGTAAAAGTAGCAATTGTTGGAATGTCTGGTAGGTTTCCAGGCGCTGATAACGTAGAAAGTTATTGGAAAAATCTATGTGAAGGAAAAGAAAGCATTACCTTTTTTTCAAAGGAACAATTGCGAAAGGCGGGTGTGCCCGAAGAAGTTATTGCAAACCCAAGTTATGTACCAGCAAAAGGAATGTTGGATAGTATTTCAGGGTTTGATGCGCCATTTTTTAATTTTACTCCAAGAGAGGCTCAAATAACGGACCCTCAACAGCGACTCTTTTTGGAGTGTGCCTGGGAGGTCTTAGAGGATGCCGGTTGTGTAGCGAATAAATTTCAAGGAAGCATTGGAGTATTTGCTGGAATAGGTATCAATCAATATTTAATGACACACTTATCCACTCACCCTGAGTTACTAGCAACTGTGGGCGATTATCCCATGATGATCGGTAATGATAAGGATTTTTTATGCACTAGAGTAGCTTATAAGCTGAATCTAAATGGGCCAGCGATGGTGTTACAAACAGCCTGTTCTACATCATTGGTTGCTGTTCATACTGCTTGTCAATCTCTTCTAAATGAGGAATGTGATGCGGCTATTGCGGGTGGGGTATCTTTCAATCGATTAGGAAAAGACGGATATTTTTACCATGAGGGAATGATCATGTCACCTGATGGTCATTGTAGAGCCTTCGATAAGGATGCCAAAGGAACTGTTCAAGGCCAAGGCTGTGGCCTTGTTATGTTGAAGCGATTAGATGACGCATTAGAGAATAACGACCATATCTACGCCGTGATCGTTGGCTCTGCGACCAACAATGATGGATCGAACAAGTCCGGTTATACGGCTCCATCTGTTGAGGGACAGGCAAACGTTATAAATATGGCACTAGCAAGTGCGAATATTAACCCTGGGAAAATTAACTATATTGAAGCTCATGGTACAGGAACTCCTATTGGTGACCCTATTGAAATCGAGGGCCTAAGAAAGGCATTTCAAAAAGATGACTTGCCTTCTGGATCATGTGCGATTGGGTCTGTAAAAACTAATATTGGTCATCTCGATGCGGCTTCTGGAGTGGCAGGCCTAATAAAAGTTGCTAAATCAATAGAAGCTCGTATGTTACCACCATCCCTACATTACAATAATCCTAATCCAAAAATTGATTTCTCTAAAACTCCATTCTATGTAAATAATGAACTGAAATATTGGAAAGATAGTATTCTTCCTAGATTTGCCGGTATAAGTTCTTTCGGTATTGGTGGGACAAACGCGCATGTGATACTTTCTGAGTCTCCTTCCGAAACAAGAGTCGAAACGGCTAGACCTTGGCGAATTGTCACATTGTCTGCTCGAACAAGGGCGGCATTAGATTCAATGACGGAACGATTTGTTTCGCATCTTAAGAAGAATAAAAGGCAAAGCTTTTCAAATATTTGCTATACCCTTCACGTCGGAAGAGAATTATTTGCATTTCGTCGATATTTGGTGTGTAGAAATCGAGATGAGGCGATTCAAGAGTTAGCTGAGCTTAATTCAAAACATGTGGTTACATCTAGGTATATTGAGCGTTCTAGGAAATTGGTGTTCATGTTCTCTGGGCAAGGCTCTCAATATGTGAATATGGGGAGGCATTTATATTCGGTAGAACTTACGTTCCGTAACACAGTTGATGAATGTCGAAAAATGTTAAGTGAAAAGTTTGTTCACTTATATGAAGAACTTTCTTCAGCTGACAATAGTGCATTGACCGAAAAAATCCATGAGACCTGGGTGACACAACCTGGTTTATTTATCTTCGAGTATGCTTTGTCAAAGATGCTTATCTCTTGGGGTATTAAGCCGGACTACATGATTGGACATAGTATCGGAGAATATGTTGCAGCTTGCTTGTCTGGTGTTTTTACACTTGAGCAGGCATTAGAGTTAGTAACGATAAGAGGGAATCTTATTCAAGCTCTTGAGTCTGGTAATATGCTATCGATAAATGTCTCTGAAGATGAAGCTCTAGAATTTACGAATAAGAATATATCACTAGCAGCTGTAAATGGAGCGAAACGCTGTGTTCTATCTGGGGACAAAGATGCCATCCGAGAATTGAGTCAACGCCTGAATGTCGAAGGCATCAGTAATCGAATATTGCATACTTCCCATGCATTTCATTCTCACATGATGGAACCAATCTTAAAGCGCTTTAAGGCTTATGTCGCTCGACGCTCCCCACAAGTACCCACAAAACCTTTTGTTTCTAGCTCCACAGGGGAGTTTATCACCGAAGAACAGGCAACTTCGCCACAGTACTGGGCCGATCATTTACGCTATGAAGTTAGATTTCATAAAGGAATGTCAACGATTTTTGGTCAACGCTTAGCTTCTGACGTTGAGGCTAAAAACGAACAAATGATTTGTTTAGAGATCGGGCCAGGAAAGGCTTTAACTACGTTAGCTACACAGCATCCAGAAAAACAAACCCAAGACTTAATATTAGCCACCACTAGGCATGCCTATGAAGAGATATCAGATACCCAGCATTTACTTAGAGTTATAGCTAAGTTGTGGGAACAGGGGATAGATATAGATTGGGACGAATTCCACAGTACAAGACAGCGATATAGGGTCCCTCTTCCTACTTATCCTTTCGAAAGGAAAACATATTGGGTTAGACCCAAAGTTGCTTCTGGTCATGTTGCTGAATCGGAATCTACAACTGAAGATATAATGCAAAATGAACCTCTGGAGCATTCAGAACCAATAGAGAATGCTAAAGCCCCTTATGATCCCCCTAAAGATCACATTGAAGATAAGATATGGCGGCATTGGCGAGAATCTCTAGGTAGCGAAGATTTTGGTGTTCATGATAACTTTTTTGATATTGGAGGTGATTCCCTGATCGCCGTGAACTTGATTGATAGGCTTAAGAATGAGTTTAAAATCCCACTAGCCACACATCTTCTTATTCGTAAGCCTACCGTTGCTGAACTAGCTGAGCACATAAAGAGTAACAAAGCTATTCCTACTGGCCAGGTAATCGAGTCAGGAGATGAATATGAATGTCCATTAGTTTTGATTCAATCTGGTAAGCCTGATGTTACGCCATTAATTATGGTGCACCCCATAGGAGGGGAGGTGTTCTTCTATAGGGATTTGGCGCATCACCTAGGTAGTGATCAACCGTTATATGCTTTTCAAGCTCCTGGATTATCGGGAGTCAGTGAGCCAATAAGTTCAGTTCCAGACTTGGCTAAGCTATATTTATCAGAATTAGAGAAAGCGGACTTCAAACCACCATTTTTCATTGGTGGTAGCTCATTTGGAGGTCTAATCGCTTATGAAATGGCACAGCAGCTTTCTTCTAATGGAATACTGCCGGGTTTGGTTGTAATGGTAGATACGCCAGCGCCTGATCAGATGCCTAGACACCTCACGGATAGTGCAGCCATTCTAGATTATTTGTTATCGGACGATTTGGACATCGATATCTCGCATTTAAGATCTTTTGATGAGCGTGAACAAATTGATTTTGTTTTGGAAGCGGCAAGAGCCCAAGGAAAAGGGAATGTTTTGCCACCTCACTTAGGTGTTTCATTATTCAAAACATGGATGGCGCACCAGGATGCAACCTATAAATACGAGCCCAAAAAGTTAGACTGCCCCATTATTTATTTTAGACATACTGAACCCCAAGAGCATTTTCCACCTCTTCCTCATTTGCCTTGGGCGAAACTGACGGCACAAGAGTTTATTGTTCATCAAGTTCCTGGTAATCACGTGTCGATGAACTATCCTCCCCACGTGCAAGTGATGGCTACACACTTAAAACTTATTCTTAGGCAAGCTCGTGAAAAGTATGCAAAAACTCTTCAATCCAAAGGAGAGCAAGAAGGCACAATGCTTGCCGAATCGAATCAGAAAGAAAATGACTGATTGAAATGCTATCTTAGATAGAAATTGATGCGTAAGTCGCGGCAATTAAATTACTGGCGCAAGGCCCGGTATCATTGATTGCGTGTATTTTATTGCAGCAATAACCAAATCCTAACTCGTACTTGGGATCGGCATAAGCTAGTTGGCCGCCAAGTCCAGGGTGCCCGAAACTATGTAAGTTGGGGCCGATTGAGAAATGACTGTTGTTAAGCATAAACCCCATCGCATAGCGAAAATGACGATGTGATATTTCTTCAATCGCGTTCCATTGTTCTTTGATTGCCGTTTGTAGAAGTGTTTTCGAAACTGGCTTGCTGCTGGTTCCGTTCAAGCAGTTGCAAAGAGTTTTGTATAGCTTTGCTAGTGCTCTGGCGTTGCTATGGCCGTTAGCGGAGACATGCTCGCATCGACGATAGCGATCTTCATTAAAGAAATTGTCTTCTATTGGGAGTGGATTCCAGGCCCGCCCAAGTAGGGTTTCCTTGTTACGCATCTGATCTAGACTTGGAATGCCCTCGCATAACTCTATCTCTGCACAGCGACTAATCTCGGCGTCGTCTAGTCCAACGTAAAAATCAATTTCTAGAGGACCTAAAAGATGCTCTTGTATATATTTCCCAAACTTCATACCGGTAACTTTTTGTACCAATATTTGACAGAGCGGGCCATGGGTAAAAGAGTGATAGCAAGGTGTGCTACCTGGAGGCCAGAGGGGTTTTTGCTCTGCTAGCGCGTTTTCCATAACACCATCTTCGTAATAGGAGTGTCGTGGCGCTGAGTCTGCGACTGGGATTCCTGCCAGCTGCCCGAGTAAGCAATCTAGGTTTATATTTTCTTTTCCAGCTTTGGCAAATTCGGGCCAGTACTTTGCAACGGGTGAATAAAGATCAATCAAGCCCTGATCCGCTAGGCTTAAAACCGCTAGAGAGGCTATCGCTTTTCCCGCAGACATCACACAGACTAGGGTATCTTTTTGCCAAGCTAGAGACTTATCTTTATCTCTAAATCCTCCCCAAAGATCAACAACTGGATTGTCTTTATAATACACGCAAACGGAAGCCCCTAGTTCACCGTGATGAGCAAAGTTCTCAAAGAATGCCTGCTTGACAGCACTAAATTCTGGTGCGCAATATCCAGTGATGTTTGGTGGAGGGGGGCGTGAATTCAATACTTCGTTATTCCCTTAAGCGTACAAGTTACTGTTAAAGTGTTTTTGAAACTATATAAGCTTAGTGTAATTCTGTAGTTATATCCTGAAAATGGCAATTTTGCTTACTATGACTTTTAGTAATATTGTATATAATTTGGTCATAATGTTTAGCAAGCAAATTAATATGAGTTCACGACAAAGCACCTTTCGACCCAGTCTGCGGCTGATAGCTAGTTTCTTGCTATCGCTATCAGGAGTGTTCCCTCCTATTGCATCTGCAGATTCTGCTGATAGCTACAACACCGATATTAAACTGTGGGATATTGCTGAAGGGACAACAGCCCATCAAAAGTCATCTAGTTCTGTGAATTGGAAGTTCGCCCATCCGGCACCACCGACCTCCCAACTTCCTCCTATATGGCGGCAGGGATTGAATTGGCTTGAAAAGAAATCCCAAGGTCAAATAACAGTGAAAGAATATGGCGGTGGCACTCTGTACGGATTTAATGGCGGTATCAAAGCGATTCGCGCAGGAGTAGCTGACTTTGGTACATGCTACACCATTGCAGAAAAACGCGGGTTCGAGCTACTTAAGACCTTTCAGGTGCCTTATGTCGCGCCACACAATCCATATTTAACAGCCCGGATCATCAATGAACTTATGGCTAAAACCATAAAGAGTGAGTTTCAACTAAGAGGTGTTTATCCCGGACACATTGCTCCTGTCAGGCCCTTAACTCTGATGAGCAAGACACCCATTAAAACCCCGGAGGACCTTAGAGGTAAGAAAATTGTTTCTTTTATGATGATGCCTGGTGCTGAAGAGGTATTAGGGTTTGCTCAGGTTCGCATGCCTTTTACAGAGATTTATACAGCCCTTCAGCAAGGTCTGATTGATGCGGTGATTTGGGTAGAGTCTGGCTTTGTGCCTTTTAAAATTTATGAGCAGGCCAAATACTACACGGATATTAATATCGCTCCATTGACGGTAGATACTTGCTTGAACAAGCGAAGTTTTGATCGATTGGATTTATCGCTAAAGGAAGAGATATATAATTTTCAACAACGTATGGGTATAGCGATAGTTCAAAAAGCAGAAAGCTTTGCCAGTGATGCTCAAGCGATCTTAAAAGCTAATGGCGTGACAGTTATTAACTTAAGTGATTATGAGAGAGGGCGTTGGAAAACAGCGTTCCAACCGGTTGTTACCCGATCGCTCGATGACTGCAAAGAGGAAGGTAAAGACTGTGTTGATTTGATCAATCAGATCGAAAGCTTAGCAAAAAAATATGCTGGGTTGACTGATAATGAGTTGATTCGCTTAGCTATTGAAAAACCTGTTCAAGGCATAATCGATTTTTAAGCAGCTTATTGTTCTCTGTAATGGGTTAAGGCTTGCTTGAATTCGGAGTAGGCCGTTTTAAATTCAGAATGGAGTTTCGGCAGTTCATCCTCGTTAACGGCTTTGCTTTCAGCTTCTAATTGTTCCGCCTTAGCAGATATAACTTCTCCGCCCAAATTGGAGACTACGCCTTTGAGGGTATGGCTTATCTTAGAGATGGTATCCCAATCCTTCACCCTAATTGCACCTTCAAGCTTTTCCAATTGATCAGGAGAGCCATCTAAAAACATATCTATAAGAGTATTAAGCCTATCGGTTTTACCTCGAACGCGTTTAAAAGCGGCGTCTTTGTCCCAGACTTTATAATTTGACAAGTTCTTGCTTATATCGGTTTTATGCCCCAAGGAAGCTGTTGGTTGCGCTTTGCTATAGGCGAGGTGTTGCTTCAATATTGCATCTAAACGTTCAGGTTCTATGGGCTTTGAAATGTAATCAGTCATCCCGGCAGCTAAGCAGCGTTCAGCATCGCCTTTCATTGCGTTTGCGGTTAACGCCACAATTGGGATATCTCTATACCGTTGTCCTGCATTACCCGCACGTATTTTCATGGTGGCCTCAAAGCCATCCATTATGGGCATTTGGCAATCCATAAAAATAATATCGAAGGGTATATCAGAGTCATGATTGGCTAGGCTTAGCAACGCACTTTGACCATTGTCAGCACATGCTATGTGTTGAGAGTAATCTTCGAGCATGCCTATGGCTACCTGTTGATTAACAGCGTTATCTTCCACCAAAAGAATTTTCAGATTAGAATTTAGAGCTGTTGATTCAAGCCGCTCGTTATTGTAATCCGTGCTTGTGGAGTCGTGATCATTATCAGAACTACAGCAGACTAGCCCATCCAATAAACTGTTTGCTGAGATTGGCTTGTTGATAGCTGCCTTGATATTCAAATTTTTATTGATGCACTTATCCGGAGTGTCACCGAAGTCAGCAATAAGTAGGATGTTGATATTCGAGAACTTAAGCTCTGATCGAATCAACTCACAGAGTTCTAAGCCACTGGTACCGGGCAAAGTTTTATCAATGACAACTGTATCGATTCCTGAATCATTTTCGGCATTAATTTGCTCTAGTAGTATTTGCATAGCTTGGGGTGCATTGTTAGCTACTAACGTTTCAAGACCCCAATTCTGCATTTGTTGTGATTGTGTATCACAGAACGGTTGATTTTGATCTACCAAAAGCACCTTGTGCATGTTTTTGATCGAGGGTTGATTGTGGCGCTTGCTATTGGTATTGCCAGAAAGTTTTAGGTCAAAGGAAAAGCTAGCTCCTTGATTTGGCTTGCTGGTTACCTCAACTTCGCCGTCCATCAACCCACATAATTGTTTGACGATAGTGAGCCCCAGGCCGGTACCACCATATTCTCTGGTGGTAGAAGCGTCAGCTTGAGTAAAGGCTTCAAAGAGTAGCTGCAGCTTCTCACTGGGAATGCCGATACCACTATCTTTAACGCAACCATGTAAATGAAGGGTATCATCCTCTAGCTTCGTGCCTACAGTGATAATCACCTCACCTGCTTTGGTAAATTTGACGGCGTTACCTACTAAGTTTGAGAAAATTTGTCTGATACGGCTGGGATCACCTGTGATTTGTCGATACTCCACCTCGCTAGTATCTAGAATCAATTCAATGCCTTTTTCTTGAACGATGCTTCCGAACGATTGGCTCAAATCGGATAGTAGGTTCACGATATCGAAGTAGGTTGCTTCCAGTTGTAGTTTACCAGCATCGATCTTTGAAAAATCCAGGATGTCGTTTAGAAGTGCTAGCAATGATTGTGCACTTGTGAGTGCCAAATTTACTTGTTGAGATTGACGTTTGCTCAATTCGCCTTTTTGCACCAGGGATAGCATTCCGATCACACCATTCATTGGAGTGCGGATTTCATGGCTCATATTGGCAACGAATTCGGCTTTTGCTCTGGATGATGCCTCTGCTCTTAGCCGGGCTTCGTCCTTTTCAATAATGGCTTTTTCTAATTGTTGTTCCGCCAAGATGCGATCTGTGACATCGTTTTGGATACCTAGATAATGGGTGAGGACCCCAAATTCATCTCTAATTGGAGTGAGAGAAAGCTCGTTATAAAAACTATCTCCGTTCTTGCGGTAGTTCAGGATTGTGACGGTGATAGGATCGGAGTTTTTGATCGCATTGGAAATTTTCTTTACGGTTTCACTATCTGTGCCTTTACCCTGCAAAAAGCGGCAATTAGTGCCTATAACTTCTTCGAAACTGTACCCAGTTATTTGTTCGAAACCTTTATTTACGTAAAGAACTTTGGTCTCTCCCTGAGTTACAGAGGTAATAACAATGCCATTGCTTGCCCCATCAATGGCTCTATTCTTAATCTTTAGATCCGCCTCTGCAGCAATTAGCCGTGAAACATCCGTACCTACAAAGACGATACCAAGGAGTTCGCCTTTGTCAGAATGATAGTAACTTGCGTTCCAGCGTACTATTAATTGCCGCTCATTATTCGCCGTTTTAAAATAGCTTTTGTCGAAAACAATATTATTTTCAAGGTAATCGATTTTTGCTTGTATCTCAGGCGATACAATAGCTTGATAGCAATCCTCTTCGCGAAGCTGGCGTGCATCAAGGAAATCAGTAAATTCCTTATTTGATATAATAATATTCTTGTTCCAGTCAAATACCACTAAGTATTCAGATAGAGAGTTAATGATATTTGAAAATCGTTGTTTTGAAATATTGCTATCGTCTAGCGCAACAAAAAGTTCGTTAAAACTTTGCTGTAGTTTGTCGATTTCTCTAGGTTGATTTTTTACTGGTTCAGGAAGCTTATCGAACCCTTTTTCCTTTACTGTTGTGACGAAATTAACCAGGAGATTAACCATGTTTGAGGCCTGGTAGGCGGCCATATAAATACTGGTTAGAATACCTCCTAGAGTTATCAATGTTGCAGCTATCAGTACGGAGGCTAGGAAATACACTTCTTGGTAAGCATCGCTTGCTGGTTGTGCTGATACCACCGATCTATCTTCATCACTTGGCGACTGCCTTTGATACCAACCTTGTAATAATTGTGCTTTGGTAACATCACCAACCGCTAACAGGTTGGGCTTTGAGCTATAAATGACTCTTTGCTGAGAATCCAAAAGCACCACGACGCCATTAAGAAGATCAGTGCTGAGCATGTTCTGAAATTCTTCCAGGCTAATACGGCCCACAATAGCGCCTTCAGGGTGGTCGGCATAGGTCACAGGTACCGCAACAAATAATCCATCAAGGTCTAATTGAGTAAATGTAATACCTTCTTGAATGACTGCTTTTTTCCAGTCATAAGCATCAGCGAAATCCTTTTTATCCTTTGGGCCACCGTATGTAATTTGTTTTCCTTGAAAGTCTGTTAACGAAATCTGAGACTCTTGAGAGTGTTGTAGCGAATAAGATTGAATGAACATGGGTAAATAGTTCATTCGCTGCTGAGTATCGATAAGAGAATTAATAATTAGGTCATTGTCTGCCAATTTTTGTAGTTCTTTTTGAGTTGACTCGATTGCATTCCTAACATTCTCAGTCAACACGTCATTGTAGTTTTGATGTTTAATTTCAAGTTGCTCATCAACAAAGCGTTTGAAATAGCTGTAAGTCACCACGCTGATAATGATTAAACCGATAAAAAGCCAAGGTAGCGTATTCGCTGCGATAGCTATCTTGATACCCTGTCGGTTACTGAGCGGCATTAATTTTCTCCCTCAGGTCTTGGCACAAGATAGCCTGCTTCATTGTATTTCATGATGCGATAATCAGGAGCCAATAATGCATCATGTTGTTGTGGTGAAAATGCTGGGGTGTATTCTTTGACTAAACCTTTGTATGAAGGAAGCCTTTCGAGCTCATCTCGAACTTTAGTTCTTTCAATGGTGCCTGCTTGTTCTATGGCTTGTAATAATAGGTAAACCAAATCGTACGCATGGGCAACACCGACAGGTGCGACAATACTTTCTGCGTTTATATTATCTTCAAATTGTTCTCTATACTGCGCTAGTACTTGGTTGCTTTTTTGTTTGTTATAAGCAGTTAAAAAGGAGAATGTTTGGATAACTGATATATCCAGTTGTTGAAGATTTTCCAAACCTACCGCGCTCACAAAAGCTCCACCTGAAATACCCCAATGTGAAATAATGGGTAATCGTTTCTCTTTATCTATATTAACCAAGTTGAGCGCAGCCACAGCACCTTCTGGAGCATTAGCCACAAGCATAATTGCCTCAGCAGGAGAGTTAATAATATTGCTAATTTGCAGTGAAAGATCTTTCTCTCGCCAATTGAACCATTGAATGGTGCTGATATTGATACCCAGTTCTTCTGCAGCAGCTTTCATTGATTTTTCGTTAGAAGTTCCCCAACCGGTTCGCTCCAGCAGTAAAGCGACAGATTTATGCCCTTGGCGTTTCGCCTCGCCAATTAAAACCTTACCCGCTTGGTTGTCTCGAATTGAAACTCGAAATACGTAGTTTGGTTGATAACCATTTTCAACCACAGGCGTACCTGCAGCCCATGGCCCCAAATAAATTATTTTGTGTTTGTGAATAGCAGGTAATTCATTGAGGGCCACTGGGGTATGAACTCCGCCAATAACCGCCACTAAATTTTCTTGAGTAGCAAAGTTTTCGATATTAACTAGGCCTCTACTAGGGTTACCACGATGATCTTTTGATATCAGCTTAAGTGGTCTGCCTAGCACGCCGCCCTTATCGTTTATTTCTTCAATGGCAATAAGTGCACCTCGCTGAATAGCCAGGCCGCCTTGTTTAGCAACTGCTGATAAATCCGCATCTAGCCCAATAATAATGGGCTGTTTTGCTGAAGAAAATGAAGGGCCAGAAACAAATGCGAAAAGCACAACGATGAGCGAGTAAAGATTTTTCACGCTATAAAAGCCTTACCTGCAATATGTTAATAAAATACTGATTCATAATTCAGTATAGAAGATAACCAGGTATTAACCGGTAGATGGATACTCTGCTGAATCAGCGCAAATAGAAGCTCAAAAACCAAGTTAAAATTAAGCGTTTTAATTGCCTGAGTGATTAAAGAAATCTGGTCTTATAGCGGTTTATTAGGGTGTCTAGCTATTGTTGGTTTAACGTCTGGCAGGCTTGCTCGGTAGCATCATCTACAGGAAACAAGGTTTCGATAAGAATTTCCTCTGCTGTAATGTTCTGTGGAGCACTAAATGCGGTGATGATGGTTAGGAAATTCAGTTCCAAATCATTGTTTTGCAGTTTTAATGTCAGAAAGGGTTCGGTTGATTGAGAGAAGTCTGGTACACGCCATTCTGCGGGAACACCCTCAAAGCTTAGTAGTCGCTCTAACAATAAACCTAGACGAGAGTTATACGGTCGCAGGATTGACTCACGATTGATGCGTGAAAGTAGCTGATGGCCGAGCGCTTCCCAGTCTTTTACAAAGGGCCTGGCTAACTCCGGATGAAATAGCATCTCATACAAATTGAGCGGTTGCTTTATTGCCATAGGATTGGCAATAAAGCGTTGAATCAATCTTTGTGCAGATAGATTGCTGTTGATGAGGTCATAGCCTGAATCCATAACGACCATGGGGTAGGGCTCGTGCTTCGCTAGCATTCGATCGATAACCCGATCTATTGGGCCGCTCTTGCCTGTACCGAGTGGTGATTCTTCAAAGGCCGCCTGAAAACCGGCTGCGCTTAACATGGTGTTCTGCTCCCGCATGGGAACTTCCAAGGTGGCTGCCAAGGTCAACACCATTTCGCGGCTCGGCTTTGCTCTTCCGGTCTCAAGGAAAGAGATGTGCCTTGCGGATACATCCGCTGCTAACCCCAAATCTAATTGGCTCAAGCCTTTGCTGCTGCGCCAGTACTTGAGTAGTGCAGGGAAAACCCCGATGGTCTTGTCGTTTTTAGTCGTCATGGGAGGGATTGTAGACCTATGGCGATTACTTGTCGCTTACCTCTAGAGGTAATTGAGAGGGTAATGACAACCCTTTAGTCTGGAACAAGATCGAAAAGCAAATCCCAAAAGTGAAGGAGTTACCCATGGCAGCATCAACGATTAGTGTTAATGAGCTTCAGGAAGTAGCTGTTCAAGAGAAATCTGCACAACCTGACTTGCTCGATTTCAAAGTACCCCACAGTTATGTGGATATTGGTCATAGTCAGTTGGCCTATTGGTCGATTGGCCAAGGTCCGAACTTAGTGTTGGTGCATGGTTGGCCTTTGCACTCTGCAACTTATCGGAATTTATTGCCTTATCTTAGCCAGCATTATACTTGCCACCTATTTGATTTGCCCGGAGCAGGCATGACTAAAACAGGCGAGCATGCCCCTTTTGGTATTCGAGCCCATGGTGAATCGCTACTCAAGGGAATTAAAGCTAAAGGCATCGAGCAATATTCGCTTTTAGGTCACGACAGTGGTGCGGCTATCATGCAGTTTTCGGCTTCTATGGATGCTGAAAATGTCGTCAGTATGATTATGGGAGATACCGAAACGCCTGGCTATCACTCTAAATTGATGTCGCTCTTGATTCTGGTGAGCAAAATCTCGTTTGCACCTAATTTACTCTTCAAATCGTTACGCTTTAAAACTGTTCGCTACTCTAATGTCGGTTTGGGCAGTTGTTTCACTGACCCTAAATATATGGAAGGGGATTTTGGTGATTTGTTTGTGAAGCCTTTATTAGAGTCGACTGAGGTACGCGGTTGGCAAAGTAAGTTGTTACAAAACTTTAATGAAGAAGACATTCGCCAGCTAATTCAGATCCAAAAAACTAACACCATTCCGGTGCAATTGTTGTGGGGTAGTGCTGATCAATTTTTCCTTTTGGAAGACGCCAAAAAAATGCAACGCCGTTTTAAGGGGGAGTCAGAATTGCACGTGTTTGAAGGCGGAAAACTGTTTATACATGAAGACCATGCGGAGCGTTTTGCTGATCATACGTTGGCATTTTTGGCCCGTCATCAGCCCGCTTAGCTTTACGATTTTTAAAACGTAGTTGTCCAAAATAGTGCGCTGCTATCACTTCGCTTGCAGCGCCTTTCTTCTATCTACTTCATATGAACTATAACTTTGCTGAATCTGTCAAAACGCAAATGATGTCTCTTGAAACCCGTCAGTCACTATGATCAACTAATAAACGTCCGGCGAGTCATTCCAATAAGTATGCTTCATGAGAGGGAAGCACTAAGCCGCTAAGTTGATGTTTTCAAGGCACTTAGTAAGAAGATAATAATCTGTCCACGACGCAGGTACAGACGCATCTTTTCGGGAAGCAATCTTACATTTGGCTCCACCTAAAATAACCCTGACCATTCCTGGGATTGATCGGTGAAAGCTACACAAGATAGAGTTCAGCACTACCATAAAGTGGTTGATTGCCAATACGCATGCCCCGCACATACCCCCGTTCCTGAATATATTCGATTAATTGCCGCAGGCCGATATACCGACGCTTACATGGTGAATTGGGAATCCAATGTTTTCCCGGGCATCTTGGGCCGTGTTTGTGATCGACCTTGTGAGCCTGCTTGTCGCCGTGGGCGAATTGAAGGTGAAGCCGAAGAGCCGGTTGCAATCTGTCGCTTAAAACGGGTGGCTGCCGATAATAAAGATTCCATTACCCAATACCTGCCCATGGTGCCTGCTGAGAAAAATGGCAAGCGAGTGGCGCTTATTGGGGCAGGGCCTGCTTCGCTAGCGGTTGCTAGAGATCTTGCTCCTCAAGGTTATGAAATTACTTTGATCGATCGCGAGCAAAAAGCTGGCGGTATGATGCGCACTCAGATCCCGACATTTCGATTACCACCAGAGGTGATCGATGAAGAAACGGATTTAGTCCTTAACATGGGCATTGATTATCGCCCCAATACCGAAGTCACCAGTTTAAAATCGGTGCTAGATGAAGGTTACGATGCCGTCTTTATCGGTACCGGTGCACCCGCTGGTAGAGATCTAGATATTCCTGGCCGCAAAGAGGGTGGTGCCAATATTCATATTGGTATCGAGTTCCTTGCCAATGTGGCGTTCGACCATGTCAGTCAAATTGTTCGCCGAGTCATTATTCTTGGTGGCGGTAATACCGCGATGGATTGTTGCCGAACTTCACGCCGAATGGGCGGTGAAGATGTGCGTGTTGTTGTGCGTTCACCTGCCAAAGAAATGAAAGCGTCGCCTTGGGAAATTGAAGATGCTCAGCGCGAAGATATTCCCATGTTTGAAAACCATGTGCCGAAAGAGTTTGTCATTGAAAACGGCTCGCTAAAGGGCATGCGTTTTGAGAAAGTGAATGCGGTTTATGATGAAAATGGACGTCGCAGCTTAGTGCCGACTGGCGAAGACCTGGTGACCATGGAATGTGATGATGTGATTATCGCCATTGGTCAGGACAATAGCTTCCCTTGGGTAGAAAGAGATCTCGGTATTCAGTTCAATCGTTGGGATATGCTGGAAGTCGATAAAGAAACTTTCCAAACGGATTTGCCCAACGTCTTTGTGGGTGGTGATGCGGCCTTTGGACCTGAGAATATTATTACCGCAGTAGCGCAGGGCCACAAAGCGGCTATTTCAATTGATAAATTCCTAAAAGGCGAAGACCTTCGTCAGCGACCTGATCCGCGACATACGCTCATTAGCCAAAAAATGGGTGTTCATGAGTGGAGCTATCACAATGCAGTATCTGATGATGATCGCTTTCAAGTGCCTCATGTTGCTAAAGAAGCAGCTTTAAAAGATCGTAAAGTGGAAGTTGAGCTCGGTTTTGACAAAGAGCTTGGCTATGGCGAAACCCA
>JAKSAW010000837.1 GCA_022361455.1 Pseudomonadales bacterium
ACCACTCTTTTATTTTTTACCACTCGGGCCAAGATTTTGGTTGATACTTATGGCATCGAAGCGGGCCGTGTAAACGCCACAGGTTATGGTGAAGAGCAGCCAATCGCTTCTAATGAAACACGGGAAGGCCGCCAGGCTAACCGACGCGTTGTTGCGGTGTTGCAGAAAGAAGTTGAAGAGTAATCAGCAACATTTTTAATGAAAGAAAGCCTCCTTTTTAGGGGGCTTTCTGCTGTTTAAAAATCTGAATCCTTTGGGGGACATTATGAAAAAATCAGTACTTGCTTTGGCATTAGCCTCTGCAGCAGTGAGCGGCGTTGCATTCGCCGAAGAAGCTAAGGACGGGTGGACCGGTGAAGCGTCACTCACTTACATCCTTAACAATGGTAATACGGAAGGCGAAACCTTTGGTGCAAAAGCTAAAGCTGTTCGTGATTACGAGAAATGGCGTGTAACCGGTAAATTAGAAGGTTTAAACCAATCTAATGAAACTGGCCGTACTGGTGAAAAGTATTTCGCCTCAGCTAAATTAGACCGCAAATTAGACGGAGATTCTTATCTATTTGCATTGGTTGAGCATGAGGATGATCGTTTTTCTGGCTTCCATTATCAAACCTCATTCACCGCTGGTTATGGTCAAACCGTCATTAATAATGATACCCACAAGCTATCATTGGAAGGTGGTCCAGGTTATCGTCGTAGCGAAGTTGAAGTTGGTGACCATGTGGAAGAAGAGGCATTTGCTCGTGGTGCTTTAGATTACAAATGGACCGTGAGTGAAAACTCAACGCTAACTGAAGAGTTGAGCGTTGAAGTCGGTGAAGAGTCGACTATTACTAAGTCTTCTACCAAGTTTAAGACTAAGATCAACACCCAGTTCTCTTTAACCTTGGGCTATGATATCAAGCACAACTCTGAAGTTCCTGAAGGTACTAAGAACTCAGACTCTACCACCTATGTGACCTTGGATTATTCTTTCTAAGGCTCTTTTAGCGTAGATCTTGAGCTTTTAAAGCCCGCGTAAGCGGGTTTTTTTATTTCTAGTTCCAAAGCCTGTTAGTCTATTACAGCTAGTCAATTGGCCCATTGACAATATTGTTTGGCCTTTTTTGCCATAGCATTGCATATATCTAACGGTAAACTGGCTTAGCCGTTATTTTGCCGTGTAAATATAAGAAGGAGATATGTTGATGTCCGCTGCAAGTAGTAATCTTAACTATGTTTTGGCGTTTCCAGCCTCGGATCGTTTGGCAACAAACAGTGATTTGTTGGTTAACAACTTAAGATCCGGAGCATCGGCTCCTCAAAATAAATTAGGTATTGCAGTTGCCAATGATTTTGCTGATGAAGTGCTTAAAGCCATGATTAGCAATTCGTTGGATCCCAATCGAATGAGCAAAGTGAATATCGCCATTTTGAATCAATTAACTAAGATGATTCAAAAGTCTGTGCACTTGTTAATCAATAAAGTGGTAGCAAAATTAAGTAATGATCAGTTAATTCCGCTAGCGGATTATATCGCTGAAACGCGTCTTACTTTGCAAACCGAAGACGGTGAAAAAACTCATATTATTTGCCCTCTCGATGATTCTGATGTGTCTTTATTCAAAAATATAGAAGATAAAGTTGATCAAGGAGCAAAAGAAACCCAAGTGAAACAGGTTGGTCAATTTATCGATCGCATGAGTGCTGCCTGCATCGCACACTTTTTTAAGAAGCCAACTGGGTTGATGGAGTTGGGTGTCATCAGTCGTAAAATTGTCGATACATCTTATGTAGCCGTTAAGAAAGGTACTGCGGCCGCGGTTAAGTCACTGGTTAAGAATATGAACGGTAATGATGTGGAATTCTTTTTGGAAGATACTCGAGGAAAAATCGTTCAAGTGGCATAAACGAGTTATTACTTACATTGCCACTTTTTGATTCAGAACTGCGTTGTTTTCCGATTCATTAAGAAATTGGTGATGCAGTTTCAAAACGGCTTTTTGTCGTTCGATAAAACTAAGGTGCCCAGCTTTATCGAGCGACACATTGGTAATGTTTTTAAAATGTCGATCCAAGCTTTGGCGATGCTCTTCGTTGGAATAAGGATCATAGAGCGCATTCACTGCTAGCACCGGGCATGATACCTTTTGCGTATGAGTCATGATGGCAGAAAGACTCGGCATGAACTCATCTGCGGTTTGTAAAAAGCGTTCATGGTTTTCCACATGGATTTTGCAATTGTGCTTCTTAAATGTTTTTGGCGACAGTGGCGCTCGGTAAAATAATTTTAAGTAGTATCGCTCCCAATCTTCTAGAGAGCGGATATCGATATCATTAAAGAACGCTTTTACCACTGGGTTTTCTTGTAGCTTTCCGGGGCGGATAATTGCCGGTAGGCTTATCAGTGTCAGGTCCTTTACTTTATCTGGTCGTGTAGACGCATAATAAATCGCTAAACAACAGGCAGTGGAGTGGGCCACTATGTGGGCATTGTCGACGTCAACTTCCTCCAGTAAGCGATCCAGCCAACGGGAAGTGCTTTGCACTGTGTGCTGCTGATTCTTAAGGTATTGATGCATGCAAAAGCCAGGGATATCGGGGGCGATGCGTCGATACTGTTTGTCTCCATAGGATTGCATCATGCCACGCCACAATGCGATATTGGCGCCTAGCCCATGCAGAAACACAATTGCTTGGCCTTTGCCTTGCTCTATGTATTTCCATTGTTGGCCGTCGATGTTGACCTTGGCCGTTTTACCAAGCACATAACTGCTAATGTGCTTGGTAAGCAGGTGTATATTATCCATGACGTGTGGTTAATGATTTAGTAAAGCGGCTAAAACCATTATCCTATGTTAATAAAGCCCCTAATGCACATAGACCAATTTGACTAAGTTAAAAACTCCAAACAGCCAGAGGCATCTAAAATTTGATTAAGTTCGGTATCTGTTGCAAAGGACTGATAGCGTTCTCTTAAAGTATGTAATGATTTTGCATGATATTTTTGCGGCTTCTGTGCAAAACCGAATCCCTTTAACGTAACGCTAAAGGTTTCTTCGTTGGCCATTAATGCTTGGGCATTGGCCTGCGACCAGGGTAAGAAACAACCGGCAATTTGTTCTTTCAATAGTGGAAATAGAGTGTCACTGAGGGTAGTCCAACTTTCAAACTCGCCTTCCGCAGTCGGATTAATCATGCGTTCAATCCAGTTGCACACTGCAGGGAATTGTTCCTTTATTAATGTTCCTGGCGTGGGATCTGTATAGCATTCATAAAGTTGTGCGTATAAACCAAAGTCGCCGAAGCTAGGGCGATTACCCAGTAAATAAGATCGAGTTTGTAGATGATCTTCCAGTAAGCTTAAAAGCTCTTTAAAGTTTGATTCGATAAATGGTGCTGTTTCATCGGAAGAGCCCACGAACCAAACTCTATCTACCATTCTTGATTTAACGGTGGCTTTAACGTTTTGCAAAGCATCCTCTGGTGCTTGCTCTCCCAATTGTTCCTTGGCCAATCTAAAAGCGGCAGAGTCTTGATCTACTTCGCGACGCCAACGATAGTGAAACATTGGTTTATTACCCCATTCATCACCGAACTCTTCTATCAAATAACTAATAAATGCGAGAGTTTTATCGTTAGGGGTAATACTATTTTCAGCGAAGCTTTTTTCCAGCGTCTCGATAATAGGTGTAGAATCTTGCAGCGATTCATTCTCTGGGGTTACCACCAACGGCACCAATGGGAGTTTCGCGTGCTGCTGAAATTCCGGCATTTTCTCTAAGGTGCGTACAATCCATTCATGGGGAATTTTTTTATAACGAAGATAGGAACGGACTTTAACGGAATAGGGTGAGAGTTCGTAGCCATAGAGCTTATAAGGTGTTGTCATTGTTATTTCCTCTGCAGTACCAGTAGGAAATATTTCAAATCTACTGTCTTAAAGCAATGACTGAAAACGACAGACTGATGCTGCTTTTAACCAGTGTCCACGTAGGTCTATTCCAGGCGCATGTTTTTTGAAAACCCAGCTTTTAAAAATTCCATTTGGTCAGCCAAAATATTGTGATTCGCCAGAGCTAAATATTCCATTTTATTGGGCTTAAATGGCACGGCTAGCAGTGGCATATGGGCCTCTTCCGGTGTGCGATTGCCTTTACGCTGATTGCAGCGACGGCAAGAGGTAACAAGGTTCGTCCAGCTTTCACCCCCATCGCGAGAGCGGGGAATAACATGATCTCTTGTAAGGTCTTCGTAGGAAAAGGTTTCACCACAATACATGCAGATGTTGCAGTCTCTGCGAAACAGCATGCGATTACTAACAGTAGGAACTTGGTGAAAATTCTGATGGGAGGAGGAACCATCGGTAGCAATAATGGTGGGAATATCAATGACCGTCTGAGTGCCGAGGGAGGAGTAACCCCCGCGGATTCTCACGGTGCGTTCTCCTAGAGACCAAACGACTTGGTCTTTGACCATTAATGTTACTGCTTCTTCACGGGTTAGCCATGTGAGCGGCACGCCCGCTTTGTTTAATCTCAGTATTCGAGTGTGTGTCCTTGTCTGGGCCACCATCGTTCATACCCTTTATGCTGAACTAGATTGCCGGTCAGCTCAGAAAAATGGGGATCTCCCAACTGCATTTCTGGCCATTATTCAGGTGGTGAGCTTGTGGCGCACCCCTGTTACGACTCTAAGCTTGTACTAAAATAACAAAACTTTCCACATTTTCAGTGGTTTAAAGAAGGTTACCTAGATTTAGTTAAGGAAAAGTTGCAAATAAGGTCTCATTTTTACTTAAAAGCTATTTAGCTGTAGACCTTCGAGTAAGCTCGGGAGAATTACGCCGCTTTTGCCAATCAACTCAATGTCAGCTAGGTGGCTGGCATCGCTAGCTTGGGTGTTAACGATGACAACGCTAGCCCCATGTCGCTTGGCGATTTCTATTAAACCAGCGGCAGGATAAACACTGGCATTAGTACCAACTACCATCAGAACATCGATATTTCGGCACAGTTGATCTGCTTGTCGCCAGGCCTCATCGGGAAGGGATTCACCAAACCAAACCACAGAAGGGCGCATCTCACCTTGATGGCATTTTTTACAAAACCGATAGCTTGGTGATTGACTTAGTTCTACGGCTTCCGAATAGCCGCAGTGGTTGCAGTGATCATGGGTGATAGTGCCGTGAAGATGCAGGATGCGTTTGGTATCCAATCCCGCTCGCTCTAATAGATCATCGACGTTTTGGGTGATTTGCACCAGATCGCGCTGTTTTGCCAGTGCGGTGTGACCCGGATTCGGTTCTACATTGGAGAGCTGCTCTCGGCGCCAGTTATACCAATCGATGACACGGCGTGGATTATCAGCAAAGCCTTCTGGTGAGGCCAACTCCATTGGGTCGAATTGACTCCACAGGGCGTGAGTTTCTGAATCTCTAAAGGTGGCGACGCCAGAATCTGCACTAAGGCCTGCACCAGAAAAGCAAGCCACGCGGCTTGCTTGTTCTAGAAACTGTTTTGCTTGTTGAATTTTCTCTATTAAATCATTAGTTAGTTCAGTTGTTTTTGGTTCCAGCATTCAAAACTCTCACGCTTTCATTAAATTCTCCGAAACGTGAGCGTACCTGGTTTTCCAATTCTCTACTAGCTCATGATTGTCATGCTGCCACGGGTGAAAGTCCGCTTTGTAATAGTCTAAGTATTCAGGAATGATTCTGAATAAAAAGCCCTTAGTGCCAAATAAGAAGTTCAAATATTTTAAAAACTTAATCGGGCGAATAGGGAATCCATCTTTAATTAAGAAATAAATTTGAAAGCCAAGGATGTCACCGATAAATGACATGGTAGTTTCCACCATCACTCTACGGCGAATGCCTACGTTGCCACTGACTTCTTGATACACATCGTAAGCAACCGCTTTGTGTTCTGTCTCTTCGATGGCATGCCAACGAATTAAGTTTTTAAATTCCGGCAGCATGCCTTCATAGAGAGTTTCATCCCGCAAGGCTTGGTTAGCCAATACCGCGGTAAAATGTTCTAACGCTATGGTGATGGCTAGCTGATGTTCGGGGGAAAAGTTTTTGCGAGCTTGTTTTAAGCTTTCGCGAGTAAACTTATCGATTGCCGACATTGGTGTGCCTTTTTTCTCCACCAAGTCGTTAAATAATTGGTGATGCTTGCTGTGGTGGGCTTCCTGTCCGATGAAGCCTCGAATGTCTTTTAGCAAGCTTTCATCTTTGATTTGATCTTGATAATGACGAACGCTATCGATAAAGAAGCGCTCGCCTTCAGGAAATACGGCAGATAGCGCATTCAGTAAATGAGTAATATAGGGATTATCGTCAATCCAATACTTGGGTATTTCTTCAGGAAAATTAAAATCCATATGACGTGGTCGAACCTTAACGGGACTCTGCACATGGCCGTTTTGGGCACGATTCTGCTCGGCTTTGATGGACTGGTAACTTCCCATAATTTTCTCCGTTATATTGTCTTTATGCATTCTTGATATTTAGCTAGGTTAACTATGTATCGAGAGAGGTCATTTAGGTAGGTGAGTTGGTGTCATTTTTTGGTCATTTTGGGCCATGCCGTTTTCCTTCGCATAATCTGTTAGAATACGGCTTTCTGTATGCGGAGCTAAGTTGTTGAACTTGATTGAAAATTTGCAGCAAGCTTGGGATTCGAGACAAGCCTTGTTCGAACAATGCGAAGCTGAGCAGACTGACTGCTATCGGCTATTTCACGGCACTGTTGAGGGCTTGTCTGGTGTTACTGTGGATCGCTATGGTCCACAATTGTTAGTGCAATCTTTCCACGAGTCACTTGATCCGGCGGCGTTGCAGCAAATTATAGATTTTTACCTACCCCTATTCGCACACGATCTCGAATGGATTTATAACGATCGCAGCGCTGCTAATTCGCGGCGAAAGCGCCAAGGTGAGGGCAAGGGTGAATCCGATGAAACCATGTGTTGTAAGGAATTAGATATTAAATATCGAGTGTCCTCTCGGCACGCAGGAGAAGACCCGTTACTCTTTTTGGATCTGCGTGTAGCTCGCCGCTGGCTGATCAATAACAGCCAGGGTAAATCTGTTTTAAATCTTTTCGGTTATACCTGTGGTGCAGGAGTCAGCGCTGCGAAAGGTGGAGCCAGTGAAGTTTGGAATGTGGACTTTTCAAAATTCGCATTAGACTTTGCCCAGCAAAATTTCCAATTAAATCAGATCCCGGAATCTCATTACCGTTTAATTGAATCCGATTGTTTTGCAGCACTTAAGCAATTGGCTGGTATTCCCATAAAACCGAGAACCAAGAAGCTGGCCAGCGGCAAGCGAGTTCCTATGGCTCTCCCTGACTACCCGAAATTACCACAAAAAACCTTTGATATAGTGTTCTTGGATCCGCCCAAATGGGCAAAGTCGGCTTTTGGAACCGTAGATTTAGTGAGAGATTATCAAAGTCTATTCAAACCGGCTTTGTTAACCACTAAACCTAATGGTGTTGTGATTGCTTGTAATAATGTAGCGAAAGTGGATAGTGAAGATTGGCTTCGAGGGTTAACTCGTTGCGCTGAAAAACAGCAGCGACCAATTCAAAAAATCGATGTGCTTATTCCTGATCAAGATTTTCCCACACTGGATGGCAAGCCGCCTTTAAAGATCGCTGTTTGCCAATTTTAATTGGCGGTTATGGGTTCGATATTTGGGGCTTACCTGGCGTTTAAATTTGCAGTTAATCGATAGAGAGTCTGCTCACTTAAAGCGTATTTCTTTTCGAAAGGGGTGAGATAATCGTAGGGTGTGTCGGCATTGACTAGCTCTGGCTTGAAAGCCTGAAATAAGGATTCAAATCCTGCAACTTTCAAAGCGCTGGCAAATTCCTCCACATAGGTTTTCCAATTGCTGCGTAGTTCAAGTTCCCCACCGAGTTTTAATAAGTATGGAAAAACACTATGGCCGTGCCAACGGCGTTGCAGATGCTTTTTCTTGGGCCATGGATTTGGATAGGGTATGTAGTGTTTTTCTGGGAATAGATTTTTATCGCAGAGAATACGCCAGCAATCGACCAAGTCGGCCCTAATCAACAGGCAGTTTTCCTGTTCTAGAAAACCGTCTTGCCCGCCATGTTTTTTAAGGCGATGTAAAGATTGGTCGATGCCCACGATTAAATGATCGGGAAATTGTAGGCTTAAATTTAATGAGCTATCACCCACACCGCAGCCGGAATCTAACACTAAAGGCGGTTTGCCGAGTTCTTGGTAGCGCTCAGCCAACCAATCCATAGCTTCTTGGTTATAGGCCTGCGTTGGTCGATTAAATGAAGAGCTTAAATGTTTGCGGACGGTTGCTTCTAGATTGGGGTGAATAGATTCAACCTGACCAACGACGAATCTTGAGCAATAGCTCATTGATCAGGTTTTAATTCTATCGTGACGCGGTTGTTTTCCGCGGCGGCCTTGTTCCATTGAGAAGCCAGTAAATCAGGTTCTTGTTCTGGGTAACGCTTAACCGGTGATTTGTTGCCCTGGGTATTGAGCTCTAAGCGAATGGTGTCTTCGAACTGAATCTCAAAGGCGGCGAGAAAATGATTAAAGGCCATGGTTTGTTCTTCACCCATGGTTTCTGCTTGCTGCTCTGGTAGTGCATTGATGGCACAGCTAGAGACAAGTTGGTCTGCTTCAGGCAAAGCAGATGTACCATTACCATCGGTAGTCACACAAAAATCGCCAAGGTGACTCGTTAATACCACGGAACCCTCAAAACCAGCAGCCTGCAGTCGGTTGGCAATGACACCTATTTTCTTCGCTAGGGCATCGTTAAAGGGTTTATCGTCCCATGGAAATTCTGTTTTTTGATTGATTGCCCATTCAAAGTTGCCAAGCCACTCATTTTCTCGCAGCTGCTGTTCGTAGGAGATTTCTTGCAGTTCCTGTTCTAGCTCAGTTTGTGTGGCCTCAGCTTTGGCGTCTTCGGTCTTAATGGCATCTCTTAGTTGTGCCACTTCGTTGCTAAGATCAGCTAGCTGATCAGACTTTTGAATATTGTCCACAATGCCCCACAAAATCAGTAAAGCAAAAATGGTAACCAGTAACGCTCTGGTGCCGCCACTTAAGCGCATCCAAAAGCCTTGGGGGGCTTGTGACATTACGGCAAATTGTTCGATGCGGTCCGTTAACACAGCGATGCGATCATCGAATTGGTCCAATAAACCATCGGTGCGTGTTTTGGCTTGTTCTGCCAGTTCGTCTTTATGCTCGTCGAGCATCCGGCGAACTTGGTTGGTAAAGTTTTTATTCTCGATAGATTTTTCTGCAGCCTTGGCAACTTGGGCGATGTCTTCACCCAGGTCGCTAGCGGTGACAACTCTGGCCGCTGGTTCAGCAATATTAGCTTCGTTGGCGGCGTCGCCTGCTTCGGCCATGTTGGGCAATAGACGTTGCTTTTCTAACACCGCGACTAACTGCTCTGGCTTGAGTTCTTTAGGTAATACGTCCACTGCACCCAGTTGACGGGCTTGCTTCATGTACACTTCGCCTTCTTTTGAGGTGTACATCATGATGGGAATAGGGGAGGTCTTGGGGTCGTTTTTAATGGCTCTTAGGGCTTGGAAACCATCCATACCGGGCATGGTGTGATCCATAAAGATCATATCCGGTTCACTATTGCATAAATAACCGAGTGCCTCTTCGCCGGATTCCACAGAATCCACATCGATACCCTGCTGTTTGAGCATTTTGCTCAGAACGTAGCGGGCCATTCGAGAGTCATCTACGACTAATGCGAGCATGCATTAAACCCCAATCTTTATCACTCTTTAATGTTAGCTTGGTAGTGCTAGTTTAGTATTTATTGTATACCAATCGGCAGTTGTTGCTTATAAAAGACCGGTTTGTTTGGGTACCAGCTTTAACGCCGATTTCACTTGTATCTCAACCATTTAAGGGTGGCATAAGCTTTTGTTTCGCGCCACTTCTTTATAGTTCGTTTTTGTGTCGATATCGGCAGTATAACAAAGAGTTTCAGTGGCCGGTATTGAGCCGTGACCAGAAGATGAGTACCAGTGCTCAAACTGGATCACTGATCAATGAATTCAACCTGTTGATAGCCATGCTTTACCAAGTGTGGCACCAGTTCGTGGGCGCTTAGATGGTCCTTAGTAAAGATAAAGTGATCTGCCTTCAAATCGTCAGTATTTGTAGTGGTTTTGTTGGACGCGTCCGCTAGCGAGTTCAAAATGTAGCGGGTGCGCCTAGCGATGGCTTCGCCACTATCTATTAATTGCACCTTGTCCCCAAGAACTTGCTGTAATTCAGGTTTTAAGAATGGGAAATGGGTACATCCCAAGACCACTTGATCTAACTCCGGCTGAGACAGCAGAGGCTGCAGTGTGGTTGTTAATACTGAGATCGAGACGGCATGACCGCGAAGCTTTTTCTCGGCCTCGTCCACAAGCTCACGGCTACCCACTTTGATCACCTGGCAATGATTGGCAAAATCGCTGACTAATCGATCGGTATAAGCCCTTCGAACGGTGCCGGGCGTGGCCAGCAAGCCGATTACGCGGCTTTCGGTTTGCTGGGCTGCGGGCTTAATGGCGGGCACAACGCCAATTACTGGGATGTCGGTGGTTTTGCGTAAATGCTCCAGCACAAGTGTGCTTGCAGAATTACAGGCGATAACGATCGCTTCGGGCTGAAAGCGATCAATTAAGCTGGGGAATAGATTCACCATGCGATCAATTAGCGCTTGTTCCGAAAGCGTTCCATAGGGATAGGTGCGATTGTCCGCAACATACACCATGGCAACTTGAGGTAGTAGCGCTTGGATTTCGTCACTGATGGATAGACCGCCAATGCCGGAATCAAAAATTAAAATACGATGCGCACGAGATAACTTCATTTATGAATTATAAACAATTAAATCGATTGGTAACCCTAAGGATTTATCAATTCATCATGTTTTTGCCAAAATTCACGGCTAAATGTTTGCAGTTGTTCTAGAGAACGGATGCTTTGAGGTTTCCACTGATTAGGAAAATAGCGTTGGTAAGAAGCTTGTTGGTAACGTGAATCCATAATCAATACAATACCGCAATCTTGCTCCCTGCGTTGAATCCTGCCTGCGGTTTGAATGATACGATTTATCGCAGGGAATAGATAAGCATATTCAAAGCCCGTGTGACGTTGTTGGTTTTGCGAGGTTCTATTTTCGAAATAGGTTTGCAGGCGCTTTTGGGTATCGCTAGGCGATGGCATACCGGAACCTAAAATTATTACGCCCTTTAAATGTCCTGCAGGCCATTCAATTCCCTCAGCATAGCGACCGCCCATAATGATAAATGCAACTCCCTGAGAAAACTGCTGTAGTTCGTTAAGAAATTGCTCGAGGTTTTCAGCTTTGCCAACATTATTTACTGCATTAGTATTCTGAGCTTGTTCTCTAGTATCAGGTTGAAACAGGCTGGGAGCTGTACGAGGATTATTTTGCCAATTGGATTTTACTTGCTGCAAAAATTGGTAGGACGACACGCACACTAAATATAGGCCAGGATGAGTTTGATATAGTTGCTCAATATAGTCGATTGCATTGGGTATTGCGGTTTCCCTTTC
>JAKSAW010000702.1 GCA_022361455.1 Pseudomonadales bacterium
CTTTAGTACTGCCGAGACAGGCTGTGCCAGATATATCTGTTACGTCACCGTCTTATAGGGAGAGCTTAGGAAGAGGTGCTTATTTTGTTCAAACAACTTCTAACGCTATATGCCGAATATTTGCAACCGGCTCTGAGTTGCATCTAGCTTTGAAAGTAGCTCGAGAGCTAGAAGATGAATACAGCATCGATATCGATGTTGTGTCGTTCCCGTCCTGGGAAATATTTGAAAAGCAAGATCCTGCATATAAGTCTTCCATACTTGACTGTAATTGCTTAAAGGTATCGATTGAAGCTGGAGTAGCTCAGGGATGGCATAAGTATATTGGAGAAAGAGGAATTGCGATTAGCGTTGATGCTTTTGGACGCTCTGGCAGCCCGGAAGACTTATCAGTCCATTTTAAGTTTGATGTCACAACAATAAAACAAAGAATCATTCGCAAACTCTCTACTTTCAATGGTATACCGGAATGGTTTCAAAAATCGGGAATATGACACGGAGGCATCCCAAATTATTTCCAGGCGCAGTCAAGGGCGAAGCAGCTCAACTTGAACAAGCCAACGCGTTGGAGTCGGGATAAAATTCGGTGATAAGCCGACGCTGTCAGAAACCAATTTTTGAGATTATTTCGGTTAATCCCCCTGCAATCCTCACTCTGTCAGCACACGCGTCTCCAGAAGATGATGGAGACTGATTAAGACGCGACATTCCCCTAAACAAGGGCTGTGATTTCGGCGTGGGGGAGGGTCAAGGTAAAAGTAGTGCCTGTGCCAATGGTTGATTGCGCAGAAAGCTCCCCACCGTGTTTTTCAACGATGTTGCGAACAATGGATAGCCCAAGGCCTGCACCACCCATTTTGCGAGCTTGCGCTTTGTTGACCGTGTAAAACCGGTCAAAAATATGATCGAGTTCTTTTTTGCCAATGCCGATTCCCTGGTCGGAGATATCAATGATTGTATTGTCCTGATCTTCTCTGATTTTCACTGAAATTTTTGCAGTGGTTGACGAGTATTTAACGGCATTTTCAAATAGGTTCATAATGGCCAGTTCGATTAATGGGCCATCAACGGATAGGATAAGGGCCTCTGATGGCGCATCAATAGTGATGGTGATGTCTGGATGAAGCGCAAGCAACTGGTGGCGTCAGTTTTCTAAAATGACGAGCAGATCGTGTTCTTTAAGAGAGGCTTTTGGTAAGTTATCGAGATCGGCGAGCACAAGTAGGTTTTTGACAAGGACCGACATCCGATGGCAGTTGCGCACGATTTTGTCGGTAATGTCTTCGAGCATTGTTTCTGAAATTTCGGGCAAATCATGCAGCATTTCAGCAAAGCCTTTGATGATTGTGATCGGTGTTCTAAGCTCGTGCGATGCGTTAGCAATAAATTCTTTGCCGAGCGAAACCACTCGATTGTTGCTTAGACCATCTTGCAAAATTATTGCCAACCCCTTGTTTACACCTAGGGGCACTGCAACTAGATCTAATACCGACTGCGTTTCATCATCTAGAATCATCGAGTCGGTGATCAATGCATGGTTGTGCATAGCTGTTTTAGCAAGCTCATGACATTTTTTTAAGATGGCATTTTCCCTGCACAGGGTCTCAAGCGTTTTTCCAATGAGTTCTATTTTAGGGATTTTTATAAGCTTGGATCCTCTTACATTGATATCGGCAATCTGCATCTCAGGGTTCACGGTGATGACCCCTTCTCCTAATGCTTCGACAATAGCAGACTTTTTTTGCCGCTCTTCTGAAAGTGTCACTTGCAGACTATGGATATCATCAGAGAGTTGATTTAGGGTTTTGGCAAAAACAGCTGCTTCACAATTGCCTTCAACTTTTAATTTCGGCAACTGGGATTCTCCTCCCATCGCATAGGCATTAACAGTGC
>JAKSAW010000703.1 GCA_022361455.1 Pseudomonadales bacterium
CAACGCGACCCCTGGCGGGGCGCGTCATTAAGGCGTTAGGGCACAGGAAGAGTATGCCATCTTATTTTGATATTTATGTTATATCCGAGAGCAGAAGCGTAAAGGCCATTGAGGGATTTCTTGAAGAGTTCCTTCCATCGCGTGCTGAATCAGCTGATGAGTATGAGTTTCCTCAATATGCGGACAGCCCAGATATAGTGTTAAAGAATGCAGCTGACGTAATCGAAAAGTGTTCTAAAGAAAAAGGCTTAGAATATGGTGTCTATTGGCGAGCGAACAAAGTTGAAAAGCCAGAGCATGCTATGGTCTTTTTTCTTAGTGATGGTTATGTAATATATGGGCTTTCAACTGATGATGCATATCCAGATTATGCTAATCATTTGCTACATGAAATGAAGGCTTTTTTAAACAGCAACTTGGGTTACATAGGGCATGAGGCGTCTCCTGATGTATCAAATTTTAGTGAATTTGAGGCTCAGGTCGAGGCACATAAAGCCCTAACAAAAGGGTCAAAGTGACGCCTGGCGGCGCACTTCACCCAAGCGTTAGGTAGGTGAAGATGGAGCCAGAATCAATTAATCGTCTTGTGAAAGAAGCTGAAGAAGTTAAGTGCTCAGTTCGTGATCGAATGGGCGATAATATAGCTCTAGAATTAAGTCACTTATTTGATGATACATGTTATTTCTTTGAAGAATATGTTCTTGGGCAGTGGCAGCTCGAGAAGAGATTTGATGAACTAATAGATTATATTCTATATCTTTATGCTGATGGCGGTGGTAATGACTTTTGGAAGCAGATTTTATTAGATCTAAGGCAAGGTGAAGATGAAGATAGAGGGCATAAGCTATTAGATGGGCTTTATAGTGGTAGGTTGAATCAATATAAGATAGCTCGAAGGAACTTTAAAAAGAACCCCAATAACCATTTCTCTGCGGCGGCATGTGCTGAAGCCAAGGGAGAGGTCATGAAGGTTCTTTATGAGCATGCTTTCCTGTTGGAGAATAAGCCAGAGCATGAATTGAATCATGAAAGAGTTGCTTTGGTAAGAGAGCGTATTTGGTTAATAGAACGAGACAAATAATTACCTAACAAACTAATCAACTGGACCGCTGGTGCGGCCAGTCATTAGGGCGTTATATTTCTTTGGAGTGCTGATTGGATTCTTTAAGAAAGGTACTAAAGGCAATTATAGCTGTGCTCATATGCGCTCTATTAATAGTAATTATAGTTGCTATGTATTTTGGGAATAAGTTAAATGAGCGATGTGAAGAAATAGGAAGTATTGCGAGTGATGAAAAAGCTGTTCTGTTTTTAGATGAATGGGCAAACGAGAAAGTACTAAATAATGGTTATTATTTGGTGTCTGGAATGCATGGAAGAATAGTCGCTCATTCTTTAGATGATAGTAC
>JAKSAW010000704.1 GCA_022361455.1 Pseudomonadales bacterium
AGTTACTGGGCATACGACGCCACCAAGACCGGGACCATCAGGCCCAAGAATAACCGGCATATCGCCGGTAAAATCTACCGCACCAATAGTATAGGCATTGTCATGAATATTTGAAGGATGTAAGCCCGCTTCACCACCGTCTTGTCTTGCCCAATCTGGCTTTGGCCCCACCAAACGTACACCGGTACGACTACTGTTAAAATGCACTTCCCATTCTGTGGCGAAAAAGGTTTCGATATCTTCTGGAGTAAAGAACTCTGGAGCACCATGTGGGCCATACAGCACACTCACTTCCCATTGCTTGGTTAAGGATGGGAAATTGTCTTGAGATAGAGCCTGTTCTTTGCCCGTTAAGATGGTGGATTTAATCGGTAGTACATCACCCAGCTGCAAGGCTCGGCCGCTCTGGCCACCAAACTGACCTAAAGTAAATGTGCTTTTACTGCCCAAATAATCGAAATACTGCAAACCACCTTTAACACAGAGATAGGCTCGCATTCCGTCTCCAACGAGCTTACCAAGTTTTAAAGTTTCCCCAGCATTAATGGCAATGGCTTTACCATATTCGACACATCTAGATTCGCCATTGGCATCAATAATGGATGCATCCAATTGCGCGCCGGTTAATGCGAATACGCTTTCACAGCGGAACTTTAAGGTTGGTCCAGTTAAAGTTATTTCTAATCCAGCAGCATTACTTTCATTGCCAAGAATCTTATTACCTAGTCTAAACGCTAACGTATCCATTGGCCCCGAAGGCGGAACGCCGATATCCCAATAACCCACGCGACCAGGATAGTCTTGTACGGTTGTTTGCGTACCAGGTTTAATCACCTCAATACCAATATCATCAAACTCAAAGCTATTTAAAAAGGATGTGGTGTGATCGCCCCGCTGTACCACATCGCTCCATAAAATTTGTTCCAAGTAGCGACGATTGGTCACAATACCTTCCACATGGGCAACGCCGAGATATTCGATCAAGCGACCAGTAGCTGCTGCACGATTATCTTCGTAGACAATGATCTTCGCTAACATAGGGTCGTATGCTGCGGGAACTGTCATTCCAGATTCGCTCCAAGAGTCTACTCGTAAGTAAGAAGCCGAACCGGAAAAATCCACATGGGTTAACAATCCACTACTAGGCTGAAAGTTTTTACCGGGATCTTCAGCATACAAGCGAACTTGCATCGCATGCCCCTTAGGAGCATGTTTATAGTCAGCAATACAAGCGCGATCGCC